>NZ_JAQZSD010000001.1:0-176443 GCF_028674935.1 Lysinibacillus sp. CNPSo 3705
AAAGCGTAGTGTTAACGTAGCGGCAGCAAATGTTTTGACTGTGCGAAAGCGTAGCGACAGCAACAACAAAAGCGGCTCATCGGACGCCCCCAGGAAGCTCTGCTCTGCGCGAAAGCGAAGCGTCAGCGGCAAATGTTTTCTGTAGCGAAAGCGAAGCGGCAGCTACAATGTTTTTTCTGTGCGAAAGCGAAGCGACAGCAACAAAGCGCCCAGTCGGAACGGAAATCAACCACACGTTTTGGTGATAATCCGAAAAGATATAAAAATGGTAAAACATAGGAAGAGTTCTGCGTCGAAGTGGAGACTCTGTAGCGCAATCGGACATCCTCAAAGAAAGTGCCCACTCAGAATGGAAATCAACCTCACGTTATGGTGACAGCTAAAATTCATCTAAAAAAAAACGAATCCGAATAAATGTAGAATTTATGAGGGAAAGTATAGGAGATAAATGATATTTTCTATATTGTAATAATAAAAAAGTAATGCTTTAAACCAATAAAGTGGGAAGTCAACAAAATACTTATTGAAGAAAAATACAAATTTATTGAGCAAAATTGGAATAGTTGTATGGATTAATTTGTATATAAGAATATAAGAAATGTAAAAAATTACTTGATTAACCATGTTATTTCTAGCTAAAATGATAATACACTTAATTATCAGAATATTATTTCATTTGAGACTTACCTTAAAATTCTTTATAAGGAAGAGATTAATATTCTTTTATTGTGATGATTTTTAAATTGAAATGATTTTGAAATAAGTTTATCTAATTTTTTCGGGCTATTAATTCAACTTCTTTTAGCAAACGTTTTCTGTAGCGTCAGCTTTAGAATTCGCTGTGGTATTACCGAAAGGATCTGCATCGTGTCGCACTCATACAGGTCTAAGTACAAAGTCGAAGAATTTTTAAAAGGAATTTATGTAAAAAAGATAGTGCTTAACACGCGGTATCTAACTTACTACATTGCAACAGTAGTTAAGTAAAAACTCTTAAAAGGTGTGATGTAAAAATGAGCTTAATGTTAGAAGTAAAAAACCTTAAAGCTGGTTTTGATATAGACGGAGAGCTATATCATGCTGTTGATGATGTTTCATTTTCAGTTAAATCTGGTCAGATCGTTGGAGTAGTTGGTGAATCAGGCTGTGGAAAAAGTGTAATGTCTCTTTCTATTATGCAATTACTTCCAAAAGGAGTTGGTAAAATCACTGGAGGTGAAATAAGATTCCATGGGAAAAACATAGAGAATTATTCGAACGACGAGATGAATAAAATTAGAGGAAATGATATTAGTATGATTTTCCAGGAGCCTATGACATCTTTAAATCCTGTTTTTACGATAGGCTCACAAATTGAAGAGATTATGCTTAATCATAGTAAAATGTCTAAGGCTGAGGCTAGAAGTAAGGCGATTGATTTATTAAAACAGGTTGGCATTCCAAGAGCTGAAAAAATTGTGAATGAATACCCTCATCAATTGTCAGGGGGTATGAGGCAAAGAGTAATGATTGCTATCGCTATTGCTTGTCAGCCTAGGCTTTTAATAGCGGATGAACCAACTACTGCACTGGATGTAACAGTGCAGGCCCAAATACTAGATTTATTGAAAAGTATTCAGGGTAAAAATAACATGTCTATCGTACTGATCACTCACGATTTAGGTGTAGTTGCGGAAATATGTGATGAAGTAATTATTATGTATGCTGGAAAGATCGTAGAACGAACAACTGTTGATAACTTGTTTTACAAACCCAAACACCCATATACGAAACTCTTAATGGCATCGATCCCGAGAATAGATACAGAAGTAAATGAGTTAGCTACTATTAAAGGTATTGTACCGTCTTTAAAAAACATGCCTCAAGTAGGTTGTCGTTTTGTTGATAGATGTCCATCGGCGATGCCTGAATGTAGTAATGTTACGCCACAACTTACTTTCGTAGATGATAATCATGAAGTCTCTTGTTTACTTTTTGAAGGCTGTAATTCTAGAAAGGGTGTGAGCACACAATATGAATCAAGCTACAAATAATAAAGAAAATTTATTGGAACTAATTAATTTAAAAACCTATTACCCGATTAAAGGTGGATTATTCAAGCATACGATTGGACATGTTAAAGCGGTAGATAATATTTCTTTTTCCATAAAAAATGGTGAAACATTAGGGTTAGTAGGCGAATCTGGCTGTGGAAAGTCAACAACAGGTCGTACTATTTTAAGATTGTTAGACGCAACCGAAGGAAAAGTTATTTTTAATGGTCATGATATTACAAAATTGCAAGGGAAATCATTAAGAGAAATAAGGAAAGATATCCAAATGGTGTTTCAAGATCCTTATGCATCATTAAATCCTATGCAAATGGTAGGTAGTATCATAGCTGAACCAATTATGAATTATCATAAAAAACCACTTAAATCATTAAAAAATGAAGTGATGGAGCTTTTACAAAAAGTTGGCTTACCCGAAGATGCATATTACAAATATGCACATGAATTTTCGGGAGGACAGCGTCAACGGATTGGTATTGCTAGAGCACTTGCACTTAAACCAAAACTAATTATAGCGGATGAACCAGTTTCAGCATTAGATGTCTCTGTACAATCTCAGGTGCTTAATTTGCTAAAAGAGTTACAGGATGAGTTTGACTTAACATTTTTATTTATTGCCCATGATTTAAGTGTTGTAAAACATATGAGTGATCGAATCGGTGTTATGTATTTAGGAAATATTGTGGAAATTGCAGATAAAGAACATATTTATGATGAACCACTGCATCCGTATACACAAGCGTTAATATCTGCCATCCCGGTACCTGATCCAAGGAAAAAGAGTAGCCGTATCGTATTAGAGGGGGATATCCCTAGTCCGGCTAATCCTCCTAAGGGGTGCCCTTTCCATCCACGTTGTCCAAAAGCAATGGCAGAGTGTTCATTATCTAAACCAACCTTAAAGGAGGTGAAGCGGGGGCATAGAGTTGCATGCCATTTATATTAAAAAATTATAAGAAAATCGTGTGTTAATTATTTTCAAAATAAAATTCACGGGGGGATAAACAATGAAAAAATCAGCATTATGGGCTTTCATGCTAATGCTAGTAACAGCTTTGTTTTTAGCAGCGTGTAACAACGACAACTCGACAACTGGCAAAGATAAGGAAAAAGATAAAGGTGATTCCACAAAGACTAGTGAAACAGCAAAAAATAATGTAGTAACTTTCGGTACTGACCAAGCGCCTGAAGGTGTATTTGATCCAGCATTTAATGGAAGTATTGTAGATAGTTATATTCAAAATTTCACAATGGATGGTATTTATGATGTAAATGATGACTTAGAATATGTTCCTAATTTAGCAACTTGGGAAATTAGTGAGGATAAATTAACCTATACGTTTTCCTTTAAGAAAGGTGTAAAATGGCACAATGGTGAAGAGTTAACAGGTGATGACTGGGTATTTGCATTAGAGACAATAGCTAATAAGGATTACGATGGCCCACGATTCAATTATGTTGAAAATATTAAAGGGGCAAAAGCAAAAAAAGCAGGGAAAGCTGACAAAATCGAAGGGATCGAAGTCGTTGATCCATATACTGTGAAAATTACTTTTGACAAAGTGAAAGTAAATAATTTAGAAAATCTTTGGTCTTATCCAATGCCAAAGAAACATTATGAAGGTATTGCTGTTAAAGATTTAAGCGAGTCGAAACAAGTTCGTGAAAATCCTGTTGGCGTAGGACCGTTTAAAGTGAAAAAGGTTGTAGACGGTGAATATTCTGAATTAGAGCGTTTTGATGATTACTGGAAGGGCAAGCCGCAGCTTGATGGGGTGATTGTAAAAGTAATTGACCCATCATTGGCAGCTGGTGCGTTCCAAAACGGAGAAATTGACATTATGGATATTAGACCACAAGCTGTGAAAGAATTGTCAGCATTGAAAAATGTGCGTATTGAAGAAACGAATGGTGTAACTTACTCGTATATCGGTCTTCGTTTTGGTCATCGTGATAAAGCTACTCTTAAAAATGTAGCAGATTTTGATAAGTTTAAATCAAAAGAATTGCGCCAAGCACTATTATACGCAATTAACCGTCCAGCAATGATCGATGCTTTCTTAGAAGGAAAAGCTAAAGTTGCGAATACTGTGGTTCCACGTGCCTTCTGGACTGCTGCAGAGGAATCTGACTTAAATCAATATGCACACAATCCAGAAAAGGCTAAAGAGCTTCTTAAGTCTGCGGGTTATGTAGATATTAATGGAGATGGCTTTGTAGAAGATCCTAAAGGGAAGCCATTTAAAATTTTATTTGGTCACTATGCTGGTCCTGCTGCCTTTGAAGGTCGCTCTCAAGCGATTATTCAAGCTTGGAATGATATCGGAGTGAAAACTGAGCAAGCAACTGGTACTTTAATCGAGTTTAACTTATATAATGAAATGAAAAAAAATGATGATGCTGCATTAGAAGCATTCTTCGGTACTTGGAGTACAGGTGCAGATCCTGACCCATCTGGGTTATGGGGGAACGATGCAGAATGGAACTTCGGTCGCTATGTAGATGCTAAAAACCAAAAATTATTAGATCAAGGCTTAGGTGAAGAAGCATTTGACAAAGATAAGCGTAAGCAAATTTATGTGGAATGGCAAAAATACTTCAATGAAGAATTACCAGCCCTACCATTATGGGAAGGCTTAGATTTATATGGCATTAATAATCGACTACAAGGTGTTCATATTAATGCTGTTGGTTTCCAAACAGATGTCTACAAATGGTATGTTGAGGAATAAATTGTAAAATATTAAGCCTACTAACTAGGCCTACTTCATAGATTGGGCCTAGTTAGTAAATTTCTAGATAAGGAGACGTCACATGCTTCAATACACACTTCGAAGATTTCTTGGCATGATTCCATTGTTACTCCTTATTTCTGTGGTGGTGTTCTTTTTAGCGAAAATGATGCCAGGAGATCCATTTGCTGGTGAAATCAATCCTTCTAATACGAATCCACAATACATTGAAGAAATGAGAGAAAAATTAGGCTATAATGACCCGATTATCGTGCAATATGGTAGATGGGTCGGTAAATTTATACAAGGGGATTTCGGGAAATCTACAGTTTATAAAAAACCGGCTGCAGAGATTATTGCTCAGCGAATACCAAATACAATATTTTTAGCGTTAACATCATTAGTTTTTACGTACTTTTTTGCATTTCTTATGGGAATGTATGCAGGAAGAAAACCTTATACACTCGGTGATAATTTAATTGCAACTTATAATTATTTAGCTTTAGCCATTCCATCGTTTGTTGCAGGGATTGTTGCTATTTATTTCTTTTCCTTTAAGCTAGGATGGTTTCCTTTCAATGGTTCCGTAGGTGTAGGCATAGGGGAAGGAACTTGGGCGTACTACATGAGTAGGATGCACCATGTTTTGTTACCTGCACTTATTTTAGGATTAATGGGAACGGCGTCCTATACACAATTTTTACGAAATGACATTATTGAAAATAGTAGGAAAGATTTTGTAAGAACAGCGAGAGCAAAGGGAACAAAAGAGTCGAAAATATATAACAAACATATTTTACGGAATTCTATTATTCCAATAATTACGTATCTAGGTTTTGATATTGCCACATTAATTAGTGGTGCGGTAATAACAGAAACCATCTTTACTTATCCGGGGATAGGCGCACTCTTCTTAGAATCTGTTGGACGTAGAGATTATGCGGTCATGATGTCGATAACAATGTTACTTTCGTTTTTAACACTTTTTGGAAATTTGGTAGCGGATATATTATATGGTGTTGTAGATCCGCGTATTAGACTAGATTAAGGAGGGGAAAATATGACATTGGTAACTGATCAAGAAGTTTTATCGCCAAAGACACCGAAAAAAAGCCCCTCGCCATGGGTAATAGCGAGACGAAAGTTTGTTAAAAATAAATTAGCGATGATTAGTCTAATTTTTTTACTAATCGTTATCGTTGTATCGTTTTTAGCTCCTTATATTACAACAAAAGATATTGTACGTGTCGACTTTATGAAAATTAGTCTACCTCCATCAAGCGAGCATTGGTTAGGAACAGATACGAATGGACGAGATGTTTTTACTAGAATGCTCTACGCCGGTAGATCATCTTTAACCGTTGGATTAGGCTGTATGATTTTTATTGTATTGATTGGAACAGCTGTTGGCGCTATTTCAGGGTATTTTGGAGGGAAAATAGATCAAATGTTAATGCGATTTACTGATTTCGTATTAATGTTTCCATTTTTAGTTTTCTGTATTGTTTTAAATACTATACTTTCAGGAAAAATATCCGGTCTATGGACATTAATAATTGTTATATCACTTTTAATGTGGGGAAGCGTTGCAAGGATAGTACGAAGTAGGGTTTTAACTGAAAAGGAAAATGAGTATATATTAGCTGCTCAGTCAATTGGTTGTAAACCATCAAAAATAATCATTAAGCACTTATTGCCTAACGTTGCATCGACGATTATTGTACAGGCAACATTATTGATGGCGGTAACAATTGTTGCAGAATCTAGTTTAAGTTTTTTAGGCCTTGGGGTTCCGGCTGATACACCTAGCTGGGGCAATATGCTATTTGAGGCTAGAAACTCAGATGTACTAAAGGATAAGCTTTGGATGTGGGTACCACCTGCAACGGCTATCACGCTAGTTATTTTGTCTATCAACTTTATTGGAGAAGGATTAAAAGACGCTTTGAATCCAAAATCAAGAAGGTAATAGACAAGCTTGATTTAGAAAATAAAAGCACCTTTAAAAGTAATAAATTCTCACTTTTAAAGGTGTTAAATTTTTATTTACATGAATGGCGAATAAAAAAAGATGAAAATCCATCCAGTAATAAATAATGGATGGATTTATAAGTTTTTATCGATCAGCAATCCAAGTTTTCACAAGGTCTGCAGTACCATAAACGTAATGCTGATCGCCAACTTCGTGATATGTTGCGCTATCGTCAACCTCTGTATGCTTGTACGCTATACGTTGACGGCGTTTTTCTGACATTGGGTCAGGAAGTGGGATCGCAGATAATAATGATTTTGTGTACGGATGAACAGGGTGATTGTATATATCATCTGCTTTACCGATTTCCATGATTTTACCGCGGTACATAACAGCGATACGGTCACTGATATACTTAACCATTGATAAGTCATGGGCAATGAAAAGATATGTTAATCCACGTTCTTTTTGCAGTTGTTTTAATAAGTTTACAACTTGTGCTTGAATTGACACGTCAAGTGCAGAAATCGGTTCATCGGCGATAATAAACTTAGGATCTAAGCTTAGCGCACGAGCAATTCCAATACGTTGACGCTGACCGCCAGAGAATTCGTGAGCATAACGGTTTGCGTGCTCTTTGTTTAAGCCAACAGCCTCTAGCAGTTGATTTACTTTTTCACGACGCTCTTTTTTATCCTTGTATAGACCGTGAATTGTAAAGCCTTCACTAATGATTTCTCCGGCTGTCATACGAGGATTTAATGAAGCGTATGGATCCTGGAAAATCATTTGCATTTGACGATTAAATTTCTTTAAGTCATTTTTAGATTTTGTCCCATGGACGTTCTCGCCATCGAAAATAATTTCCCCATCTGTAATGTCGTACAGGCGAATAATGGAACGACCAGTTGTTGATTTACCACAGCCTGATTCTCCTACAAGACCGAGTGTTTCACCTTCGTAGACATCGAAGCTAATACCGTCAACTGCTTTAATAGGGTTACTTGCTGAACCGAAATGCTGCTTTAAATTTTTAATTTCAAGAACTTTTTTTGCGCCCGATTTAGTCATTTGATTGTGCCTCCTTTGCTAAATATCCTTCAATACGTTTAGCAACCTCATCTGGAAGCGGAATTTTTGGTGCATCAGGATGCATCAACCAAGTTTTTGCAAAGTGCGTTTCACTTACTTGGAACATCGGAGGCTCTTGCTCGTAGTCAATAGCCATTGCAAACTCGTTACGAGCGGCAAACGCATCGCCCTTTGGAGGGTTCGTAAGATCTGGTGGTGAACCAGGAATCGTGCGTAATAGCTCATCCGTATCGTTATCTAAGTCTGGCATTGAACCAAGCAGACCCCATGTATATGGATGCTTAGGATTATAGAAAATATCATTAACAGTACCATATTCAACGATTTGACCTGCATACATAACTGCAACTCGGTCGGCAATGTTCGCCACGACCCCTAAATCGTGGGTAATGAAAATGATCGATGTTTTCGAATTTTTTTGGATTTCTTTCATTAGCTCTAAAATTTGCGCTTGAATGGTAACGTCTAAAGCTGTTGTTGGTTCATCGGCAATTAGAAGCTTAGGATCAGCTGCGAGTGCGATGGCAATAACAACACGTTGACGCATACCGCCTGAAAATTCATGCGGGTATTGGTTATAACGTTTTTCAGGGAAGGGGATACCTACCTGCGTTAAAAGTTCGATTGCACGTTTTTTAGCATCAGCTTTTGATACTTTTTTATGTTGTAAAATAACTTCAGTTATTTGACGTCCGACCTTCATCGTCGGGTTTAAGCTTGTCATTGGATCTTGGAAAATCATTGCAATTTCATTTCCGCGTATTTTTGACATTTCCTTATCACTTAAAGGCACTAAATCACGACCGTTAAATAAAATTTGTCCTGACTCATAAATACCAGGTGGCTGTGGAATTAGTTTCATTAATGCGTTACTCGTAACACTCTTACCAGAACCGGATTCACCAACGATTGCTAGTGTTTCACCTTCTTTTAAGTCAAAGTTTACACCACGAACAGCGTGAACTAGTCCTGCATACGTTTTAAAGTTTATTTTTAAATCTTTTACTTCTAAAATTGTTTTACTCATATTCGGCCACCTCCTTATTTACGTAGTTTTGGATCTAATGCATCACGTAAGCCGTCACCAACTGCGTTAAACGCAAAGATTGTTAGTGAAATGAACAGTGCAGGGAATATTAAACGCCAAGGAGCATTGGCAATCGCGCCATTTCCATCAGATGCCATTGTTCCCCAAGAGGCTTGTGGGGCAGGAACCCCAAGTCCTAAATAACTAAGGAAAGACTCAGTAAAAATAGCAGTTGGCACTGTTAATGTCATGGATACTAAAATTGCACCAAGTGCATTTGGCACTAAATGTTTGATAATTAAATGTCCTGTTCTTGCGCCCAATGTACGAGCCGCTAAAACATACTCTTGATTTTTAATAGATAATACTTCACCACGTACAATACGGGCCATATTGATCCAACCTGTAATGGATAATGCAATAATCATTGGAAAAATACCTTGTTCTAATACTACTAAAAGTACGATTACTACTAAAAGGTAAGGTACTGCTGTTAAAACATCGGCAATACGCATCATAATATTGTCAACACGACCGCCTGCTAAACCAGAAATACTTCCCCATAATACACCAATGATCAAGTCTATGATTGCCGCAGCAAACCCGATGAATAAAGAAATACGAGCGCCAGCCCATATGCGAACGAAAATATCTCGACCCAAATCATCTGTACCAAACCAAAATTCTGATGATGGTGGGGCATTAAAAGAACCTAATTGATCGCTATAGTGGTATTGTGAAAACATTGGTACAAAGGTAGCCATTAAAACAATAATTATTAAAGCAATTAAGCCAAAAATGGCCATTTTATTATGGGAAAAACGGATAAATACTTCCTTCCAAAAAGAGACAGATTTATCAGTTAATTTTTCAGTTGCTTCATGATTTCCGCCAACAATTTTAAACTTATCTTTTTCGATTTGTTGCTGTGTCATTACTTTTTCGCTCCTTTCAGTCTAATTCGCGGATCGATCACGCTATATAAAATATCTACGATGAATACCGCAAATAAAAGAATGATTGCGTAGAACACGGTTGTCCCCATAATAACAGTATAATCACGGTTCGTAATACTTTGCACAAAGTGCTTACCTAATCCAGGAACCGCAAAAATTGACTCTACAATGAAGCTACCTGTAACAACAGCAGCTGTTAATGGACCTAAATAAGTAACGACTGGTAAGAGGGCGTTTCGTAAAGTATGGCGGAAGACGATTGTCCATTTACCTATACCTTTTGCACGAGCCATTTTTACGTAATCACTATTATTTTGATCGAGCATACTTGAACGTACTAGTTTAGCAATAAAGCCCATATGCGATAATGCAATAGCTAAGGCTGGCAATATACTATAAGCAAAGCCTTTCCACCCACTTATTGGGAATAATTGGAGCTTGTATGCAAGGAAATACTGCATAAGTCCAGCTAATATAAAAGATGGAACGGAAATTCCGAGCACCGCAAAGGTCGTTGCCAAATAATCTGGCCACCTATTATGATAAAGCGCAGCAATTACACCGATTAATACACCAAATCCAATTGCTAGCAGCATCGCTTCAATTCCTAAAGTTAATGATACAGGGAAGCCTTCTGCAATCATATCATTTGTAGAACGCGCTTTATATTTCATAGATTCACCGAAATTAAAAGTGGCCGCATCGATTAAATAATCTTTGTACTGAATATACCAAGGGTTATTTAATCCATACGTTTCGTTTAACTTTGCCTCTATTTGAGGAGGTAAATTACGTTCAGATGCAAATGGGTTACCAGGAGCAAGACGCAATAGGAAAAACGTAGCCGTTACGATGACGAAAAGCGCGAGAAGTATATACATCAGCCTTTTCAAAATATATTTAATCACATAAAACTCCTCCTTCTATTTGTCAATTTTCTGACAAATAAGTGCCTTCGTATTTTAAAAAGAGCTGACTCGCGCCGCAGTGGCTACGAGGCAGCTCTCCGCTTAGAGCTTAAAAGAAATTATTATTTAATCTTTACGTATTTAAGGTGAATATCACCAGTTGGATTTGGATCTAAGTTTTCAATACCTTTTTTAACTACTGACAAGTTAGTGTAGTAGTAAATAGGTGCAACTGGGAATTCTGTCATAATAATTGCTTCGGCTTGTTTTAAATAATCAAGACGTTTAGCTTCGTCAACCTCAGCAACTGCTTTGTCCAATAATTTTTTGTACTCAGCATTTTCCCAGCCTGTTTGGTTGTTACCATTTTTAGCTGTATCGAACTGTTCAAGGAATGTATATGGATCAAGATAATCAGCTACCCAGCCCATACGACCAATTTGATAGTCACCAGTTTTTAATTTGTCAATATAAACTTGCCATTCTGAGTTATCTAACTGAGATGAAATACCAAGTTTTTTGCTCCATTCTTCTTGAATATATTGAGCGATTGCTGCATGCGCTTCAGAAGTGTTGAATGAAATATTCACTTTAATATCTTTAGCGTCTTTAATACCAAGTTCTTTCATCCCTGCTTCAAGAGCAGCTTTTGCTGCAGCAACATCATTATCTTTGAAGTAACCACGGTCTTTTGTAAAGTTAGGAACTGCTACCGGAATCATACCTGTAGCCGGTTTTTGTTCACCTTTAGTTACGTTGTCAATTAATTTTTGACGATCGATTGCTAGAGCAAGAGCTTTACGGATATTTGCATTGTTCATAATTTTGTCTTTTGTATTGAATTTATACCAATAAATACTTGCTTGGTCCTTGATTCTTAAAGAACCATCTTTTTTGAAGCCATCAATTGCATTAAGATCTACTGTTTGGAATGGTGCACCAATATAGTCAAGTGAGCCAGATTTAAAGTTAGTAGCAACAGTTGGTTCTTTTTCAATCATAGCAATATTTACAGTATCAACATCAACATTTGAAGCATCCCAATAATCTTCAAATTTTGTAAGAGTGATAGAAGCGTCATGTTGCCAATCGCTTAATTTATAAGGACCATTTGTTACGTAATTTTCACCTGCGTCTGCGTACCATTGTTTATTAGCTTCAGTCACTTTTTTGTTAACTGGTAAATAAGTTTTGAATCCTGTTAATTCTAGGAAATACGGAGTTGGGTTTTCTAAAGTTACGACTAAAGTTTTGTCATCTTCAGCTTTGATACCAACGTCATCAGCAGAACCGCCATTTTGGTGGTAAGCTTGAGCCCCTTTAATTGGGTAGAAAATAGAAGAATACGCAGAAAGGTTATCTGGATTTAATGCCCATTTCCAAGCATATTCAAAGTCGCCAGCTACAACTGTATCGCCATTTGACCATTTTGCATCACGTAAATGGAAAGTGTAAGTCTTTTTATCAGGACTGATTTCCCACTTTTCAGCCATACCTGGAGTAGGCTTACCTTCAGCGTCTGACACAGTTAGACCCTCAAAAACATTAATTAAGATTGCACTAGATGTAGTATCTTCTGCAAGTCCTGGGTTTAAAGATGGTGGTTCTGAAGCGATTGCTAAGTTAATCTCTTTAGCTTTTGAACCAGAATCTTTACTGCCGTCTGAAGATGAAGAATTATCAGACTTTTCACCACCGAAGCCACATGCAGCCAGTACTAATGAGAATACTGCAAGGACAGTTAATAATAAAAACTTTTTGTTTTTATTCATGTAAATCCCCCTTATACAATTTTAAGCCTTCTATGAAGCTCTTATTTAATATACCAAAAAAATCATTGTGTACAAAATAAAAAATATTCGAATTTATATAGTATTATCTGACATTTTTGAAGATAATAACTTTTTCTGATTCATCACTTTAAATCAGGAAAGCGCTTACATGATAAAAATATGATATTTATTTGGTTAATACATCAAAAATAGAATAAAAATAAAAAAGTGACATACTATATCGAAAATTCTTATTGTTCAGATAACACTATTGTTATTTAAAAAATGAGTCTAAAGTCATGCGTGTGATATTTAAGATATTTGTGTAGATTTGTAGAAAATCATTGTAAAAAAGAGTGATTTAGATTCCTAAAAACGTATTTTTTGTAATTTATTTTCTCGAAGAATGAATATTTTTATCTATTAATGATATATAAGAAACTTGTTTTGTATTTATCTAAGATTAACCAGTATAAAAGAGAAGAAAGAAAAATTAGAGTAAAATGTGCCTCTCTTAAAGAATAAATATCGGGTATTTAGTAAAATATGTTTTTTTGAAATAATTTACACATTACTTGAATATACAATGCTGTATAAAAACAATGCATAGAATTAATTATATAAATGTAGGATTTTGCATGCAATAAATGGAAAAACACGTTTATTTTTGATGTTGTTTTATGGAGAAATTCAATTGTCTTGCTTAGGAGGAAAGCTCCTACATAAAGTTACTATCCGTTATGTAGCTAGAACTTAAAGAGCAGAAATATACTGCGCATCTTTGCATGGTCTATTTTACCATATATCAATAACTAAATGGTAGTCTTCCTGAAAATAAACAGTTAAGTTGCGATTAACGGTCGTTAAAGGCTAACGTTTTCTTAGGCGTGTGAAGGATTATTAGCCCGTATATGAGGGTAGTCTCCTAACTATGGTAGCGTTGCACGTACGCTTTCGATGAAAGAAATGCTCTGCTTAAATGAATCAATTATGCCGAGGCAGCTTTTCATCTCTATGATAAGCTCACCATAGAGATAACGAGACGTATCTCCACAACATACTGAATTACGAATAAATCTAATAATTCAAGAGTTTGTCTACAGTTTGAGAGGCTAGGAAGGTACAATGAAAAATAACATTAGTAAAGCGCGAGAAATCAACATTTCTAAAATGGATTTCTCGCGCTTTTTAGGTTTTAAGCAGTTATGTCCCAGCTTCAATCTTTAGGACCGTTTTTTTAGTTGTAAAATGACAGCTTCATCTGGATCGATGTATACAGTCTTTTGTTCAAAGTAAATAACAAACCCAGGTTTAGCGCCATTTGGCTTTTTTACCTGACGTATTTCTGTGTAATCTACTGGAACAGAGGAAGAGTTTCTTGCTTTTGAAAAATAGGCAGCAAGTGTTGCAGCTTCTCGTAATGTCGTTTCGTCAGGTTCACTTGTATGGATGACAACATGTGAGCCTGGAATATCCTTCGTATGCAACCAAATATCCGTGCGTTTAGCAATTTTAAATGTAAGCATATCATTTTGTTTGTTATTTTTACCAACCGAAATCGCTACACCTGTTGACGAGACGTAACGTTCAGGTTCAGGCTTCGCTTGTTTTTTCTTTTTTCGTGCATGACGTAATTTCAAATAACCTTGTTCTGCTAATTCTTCACGAATTTCTTCAATATCTCCGGGAGCAGCTTGTTGTACTTGCTGAGCAAGCATTTCGAAATAGGCAATTTCCTCTTTCGTTTTTTCTAATTGTTCTTGAACCATAATAAGGGCATTTTTTGCTTTTGTGTATTTTGTGTAATAGCTTTGAGCATTTTCAACAGGTGTTTTACGTTCACTCACTGGAATGGTGATTTTTTCATCTCCGTTGTCACTATAATAGTTAGTGACAGTTACTTCCTTTTCACCTTTTTCAAACAAATAAATATTTGCCATCAGTAATTCTCCATATAATTGGAACTGATCTAGCTTAGATGCGCGTTCGTAGTCTTTATTCAACTTTTTAGTTTTTAACATAAGTTTGTCAATTTCATTTTGTAGCCATCGCTCTAAATCACCAGCCTGCTGTTTGACACGATCACGCTCAGCTCGAGCAAAGAATACACGGTCAAGTAGCTCATGGACATTTGGATAAATCGTTACATCTCCTTGCAAATGTGTTAGCGCGATTGGTGAGAAGTACGTTTTATTATTTGCGTTTACATACATCGGCTTTGTTCCGCCATTATTAAAGGAAGCTATAAAATGTTTAAAGCAATTTACACGATCATCTGTGTCTATTAATCGGAATAATAATTCCTCAGCATGTATAGGCGAGAAACCAATAAATTGCGAAACTACTTCCTTAGCTGTTTTTGGTTCAGAGAAAAACAGTGTAAGCTGTTCGTCCGTTACTGCTAGAGGGTGCCATTTATTCTGCGCGGGCGGTGCGATATAAGGCTGACCAGGTAAAATTGTACGGAAACTATTCACGGAAGGTGGCAAATGCTTTAAGCTATCGACTATTTTTCCCTGTTCTTTATCTATTAATAACAGATTACTATGACGGCCCATAATTTCAGCATGTAACTCCCTTACAATAGGGTCGCCTATTTCATTTTTACTTTCAATTTCTACTATTATAATTCGATCAAAATCGTGCTGTTTAATAGAAGAAATAAAACCACCCTCTAAATGCTTTCTCAACAGCATGCAAAACATAGGGGGCTCTGCTGGATTTTCTATAGATTGCTCAGTAAGGTGAACACGTGCGTAAGAAGGATGAATCGAATAAAGTAATTTATGATTACTTCCGTTCGCACGGATATGTAGCACAACTTCCTGAGCGTTTGGTTGATGTATTTTAGTGATCCGACCTGTTACTAATTGTTGGAGGTCGGCTGTCATTGAATAAGTAAATAAGCCATCAAATGCCATATGAATTCCTCTTTCCAAAGATATAAGCATCTTGGTACTTTCGTATTTATTTTTTAATGGTGCATTCTCATCACTCTGCTGAAGCATAAATGCACTTTATTTATGACTCATAGGCATAACGTATGGTTGATTTCTGCGCTTTCCTGGGGGAGTCCGATGAGTCGCCAAGCCTCCACTCCAATCAACTTATATGCATGACATACGTATTAGCAAAAGGTCATCCTTAAATTCCGCTGAAAAGTCATAATAGACATCATTTGTGAAACATCCGCTGAAAGAAGTTAAAGCCTCTGGCAGATGTCACGAAATCGGAAAAGACGCAATCATGTCGAAGCATAATTGATCAGGGTGTATTGTTTACCTCTTTTATCTGCTCAAATTATTTAGATTGCAACTGAATTAATTTGTGAAGAAATATTGATTGATTAGAAAATATTGTTTTGAGCAATTTAAGGGTTTTTGTTGATATTTTGCTTATAAGTGACAATTTTTAGCAGATTGTAGTGAAGGGCTACTTAACTTCCGCAGGAAAGCGAGACAGACGAGACCCTACACGGAGCGAAGGAAGCGGCTCGACGCTCGCCCGCAGGAAAGCAAGTAGCCCGTAACGGAAATCGGCTTCCCCCCGATGAGTCGCCTGTTCTTGACTTTAATCATCTTCTAGACATGGCATACATTTTCACAAATGTCATCTCTATGCTTTGCTAATGAGTTTTTCCTTATGTTTATCATAGCATTTTTTAGGTGAATATTAAAATATAGCTTCGAATGTGGTAGAATTAGCTTTTGTTCTATTTTCATTTATTGGTTGTCTAACAACCTAGCGACAGCAACAAATGTTTTCTGTAGCGAAGGCAAAGCGACAGCTACAATTTTGCTAAGGCGAAATTGAGCTAATTTTTTGCGGAGAGACATCATAAATGACAGAGCTTATGTTATAATAATGCCAGTATGCAAAGAAAGGTGTGACGAACCTTGGTGCGTAGTATGACTGGTTTTGGCAGAGGTGTCACAATAACAACAGACTTTCAATTAACCGTAGAAATGCGCTCGGTCAACCATCGATTTTTAGAAATTAATGCAAAATTCCCGAAAGAATGGCTTGAAGCAGAAATTTTTGCAAAGAAATTAATTTCGCAAGCTTTGTCACGTGGCAAGATTGATGTGATGGTTTATGTTAAGGATTTAGAGAACGTCGAGCAATCTATTGAAATTAATTGGTCATTAATTGAAGCGTATCGTAAGGCAAAAGAGCAATTAGCAAGTAAAGTACCACTAGAAGAAAAATGGACAATGCAAGAGCTATTATCGCTTGAACAAGCACTTGTACAAGAAAAGCCACAGCTTACACCTGAGGATTTACTCTTTGCTGTTGAAAAGGCTATTTCACAAGCACTTGAACAGCTCATTCAAATGCGTGAGCGTGAAGGGCAAGAATTACATGATGTTGTTGTACAATATAAAGAACAGTTAAAGGAACAAGTGAACCAGATTCGTTCATGTGCATCTCTTGCTGTAGAAAAATATCGTACACGATTATCGGAACGAATTTCTGAAGTGGCGGATGGAGCGTTGTTAGAAGATCGCCTACTTGCCGAAGTAGCGATATTCGCAGAACGTGTGGACATCACTGAAGAATTGGATCGATTAGATAGTCACTTTAATCAACTGGAAGAAACATTACAAGAAATGATTTCAGTTGGTCGTAAATTAGACTTTTTAATGCAGGAAATACACCGCGAGATCAATACGATTGGTTCCAAAAATCAGTCAACAGAGGCGGCCGTTGCAGTAGTTCAGGCGAAAACAATTTTAGAAAAGATGCGTGAGCAAGTTCAAAATATCGAATAGCTTGCCTGTATCTGTTATAAATTAAGGGAGATATAGAGAATAAATGATAAAAGAACGTGGATTATTAATTGTTCTGTCTGGCCCATCTGGTGTAGGTAAAGGGACAGTGCGCAAAGAATTATTTTCTCAGCCGAATACGAATTATGAGTATTCCATCTCGATGACAACACGAAATCCTCGCGAAGGTGAAGTAGATGGTGTAGACTATTTTTTCAAGACACGTGAAGAATTTGAAGCTTTGATTGAACAGGGTGGCTTATTGGAGCATGCTGAATTTGTAGGGAATTATTACGGAACACCGTTAGCCTACGTAAATGAAACACTTGATGCAGGACGCGATGTGTTTTTAGAAATCGAAGTGCAAGGTGCTGCACAAATCCGCAAAAAGGCACCAGATGCATTATTTATTTTCTTAGCCCCACCAAGCTTAACGGAATTAAAAGACCGTTTAGTTGGTCGAGGGACAGAAACAGCAGACGTTATTGCGAAGCGTATTGCAACTGCAAGTGAAGAGCTCGAAATGATGAGCCTTTATGATTATGTAGTTGAAAATGATGAAGTGACAAATGCTTGTGATCGTATAAATGCGATTATTAAAGCAGAGCATTGTCGTAGAGAACGTGTTGAAAAAAGATATTTGTCAATGTTGAGAGGAGAATAAACCTATGTTATACCCATCAGTAGATACATTAAAAAAAGAAATCGATTCAAAATACTCTTTAGTAAGTCTAGCATCTAAACGTGCTCGTCAAATGCAAGAGGAACAAGACACTGAACGTTTACACAAATACGTTTCCCATAAATATGTAGGGAAAGCACTTGAAGAAGTAGCAGCAGGTGTACTTACGAAAGTATCACAGGATGAGTCAACTGTGTACGAAGACGAAATCTAACTTTGGTAAGAAAGTTTTTGCTACATCGCTAAATTAATGTTAACTTCTTTCAGCATTTATATCCTGTAACGAAAGCGAAGCGTCAGCTACAGAAGTCTCCCGCCTTTATAGGTGAGATGAATGCCGATTTAAGCTACTTTTCAGCGGATGTCCAAACGACCGCTGAAATAGAGGAACTCAGTCAAGAACGCCACGTCCTGTGGCAACGACTGAGTGACCAACAATGTGTCCGGCCTAAAGCCTCCGGCGGATGTCCCGGAATCGGAAATGAGTTCATAAATCGTCGCATCCGTGCGATAACGGCTAACTGACCCGCATATGCAGGCCAAAGCACAAAGCCGATTTTCGGACGCAATTATGCCGAGGCATAATTGATCGTCTGCAGTGGATTTTTGATTATACAGAATGTCGAGAGCTCCCGGGGAATGTTCCTTTGGGAGCTTATCATTTGAAAGGACGATTGTGCATGAATAAAAATATTTTACTTTGTGTTTCAGGGGGTATAGCAGTTTATAAGGCTGTCGCTTTAGTTAGTAAGCTATCTCAGGCAGGAGCAACTGTAAAGGTTATCATGACAGCATCAGCAAGACAATTTGTGAATCCGCTGAGTTTTCAAGTTATGTCTAAAAATGATGTTTTTTTCGATACTTTTGATGAAAAGGATTCGAGTGTGATTGCCCATATTGATTTGGCGGATTGGGCAGATTTAATTTTAGTTGCACCAGCTACTGCAAATATCATAGGGAAACTGGCGAATGGAATTGCAGATGATATGGTAACGACGACCTTGCTTGCAACAACTGCCCCTGTATGGCTTGCACCAGCGATGAATGTACATATGTATGACCATCCAGCGGTAAAACGAAATTTGGCGCAGTTACAATCTGATGGCTATCAATTTATTGAGCCTTCGGAAGGATTTTTAGCGTGCGGCTATGTTGGCAAAGGGCGTTTAGAGGAGCCAGAAAAAATAACGGCGCTTGTACAAGCGTTTTTTTCAGAGAAGCATAAGCCGTTAGCTAGTAAAACGGTTGTAGTTACAGCTGGAGCGTATTATGTTCCGATGGACGAGCACCATATAATTAGTACACAGTCGAATAGTCGAATTGGTCAGGCAATAGCAAAAGAGGCAAAAACACTTGGGGCAAAAGTAATTCTTATAGATGAGAACGACAGAAGTGTGCATAAGCTTTTTGAGCAGCTTGAGGATTATAAAAAGCACTATCCATCTGCATTTTTTATCCATGCAGCAAATACGCCTACAATTGAAGGGGCGCCGATGTTATCCGTAGAAGGCATGACCGCCATAACTTTTGGGCAAAAGGTTATTGGAGAGCCAATGTTAACATTTATGTCTGACACGTGGATCGATTTTAGTGACACGGCAGCAGTAAATGGTCAACTGTGGGATACGACAAATGCCACGCAGTTTGCGCAAGCATTTTGGACATATATACTACAGGGTGAGAAGCGATGAGTTTGTTGATTGCAGAGGTTATAGTGGATGTTTCGACATATCATGTAGATCGTCCATTTGACTATGAAGTACCTACAGAATGGGCACATATTATCGAGATGGGCTGTCGTGTAAAAGTACCGTTTGGGCCAAGAAATGTTCTAGGCTTTGTAGTCGGATTAAAAAATGACACAGATGTACCATCTAATAAATTAAAGTCTATTGCGCAAATTTTAGATATAGAGCCGGTATTGACCGAAGAAATGTTGTTAATGGCGAAATGGTTAAAAAACGAAACAATTTGTTATGAAATTGATGCCTTACAGGTCATGCTCCCTTCAGCGCTTCGTGCAAAGTATGAAAAAATCATAACGCTATTAGCGGAGAAAGATGCTTTGCCAGATGAGGCTCAAGCTATTTTTGGTAAGCGACAACAGGCTAATTTCAAAGAATTCGAGCGTGCACAATTACTTCCTTTATTAAAACAGCTTATGACTAATAAAACTGTAAAAATTGAAAATGTTGTAAAGCAGCAAGGTAATGTGAAAGAAATACGGATGGTCAAAATATCCGATTATCAGCAAGATATAGATAAAGCAATGGAAAGTGCAGCGAGAGCAGCTAAGCAACGTCAACTGATTGAATGGATGGGCAGACATCTTGGAGAGGTCCATTTGCCACAGAAAATCTATGAGGAAACAGGTGCATCTTCCGCGGTCTTACAGTCAGTTATTGACAAAGGGGCCGCCCATTTTATACAAGAAGAAGTATATCGTGATCCCTTTACGAAGGAAGTTTCCCGTACTCAATCTTTACAGTTGACGAATGAGCAGCACATTGCACTAAAGGCTATTACTAAATCGATGGAAGAACAGACGGCGCAAACCTTTTTACTACACGGCGTCACGGGAAGCGGTAAAACTGAAATATATTTGCAAGCGATACAAAAGGTGTTAGATGAAGGTAAGGAAGCCATTATGTTAGTACCTGAAATATCATTAACACCACAAATGACAGAGCGTTTTCGTAGTCGTTTTGGTGAGATGGTGGCTGTGATGCATAGTGGATTATCTGTCGGCGAAAAGTATGATGAATGGCGAAAAATTCAGCAAGGAAAAGTAAGTGTTGTTGTTGGAGCTCGTTCAGCCATTTTCGCACCTTTTACAAATTTAGGCCTCATTATTTTAGATGAAGAGCATGAATCAACCTACAAGCAAGAAGATTCACCTCGTTATCATGCTAGAGATGTAGCGATTTGGCGAAGTGAATTTTACAAATGTCCTGTTATATTAGGTAGTGCAACGCCTGCGCTTGAATCATTTGCGAGAGCAAAGAAAGGTGTATATAGTTTGCTATCCTTAAAGCAACGTGCTTTACATCAAGCGTTACCAACTGTTTATATTGCTGATATGCGTGAAGAACTTCGAAAAGGAAATCGTTCTATGTTTTCGGAGCAGCTTGTTGATGCAATACGTGTACGGCTTGAGAAAAAAGAACAGATGGTGCTATTTTTAAATCGTCGTGGCTATTCTTCTTTTGTGCTTTGCCGTGATTGTGGAACGGTTGTACAATGTCCGAACTGTGACATCTCGTTAACGTATCATCGAACAACTGAAAAATTAAAATGTCATTATTGCGGTTATGAGGAGCGTGTTCCTCAAATATGTCCTCAATGCCAGAGTGAGCATATTCGTTATTTTGGTACGGGAACACAAAAAGTCGAGGAAGAAATTTATAAGCTATTTCCGGAGGCAAGGGTTCTCCGGATGGATGTGGATACAACGAAACAAAAAGGTGCACATGAAGAAATTTTGCAGTCATTTGGGGAAGGGCAGGCAGATATTTTGCTCGGGACGCAAATGATTGCTAAAGGTCTTGATTTCCCTAATATTACGCTTGTTGGTGTACTTAGTGCTGATACATCTCTGCATTTACCCGACTATCGTGCAGCGGAGCGTACATTCCAATTATTAACGCAGGTTAGTGGTAGAGCGGGACGTCATGAAAAGCATGGTGAGGTTATTGTTCAATCGTATACACCAGAGCATTATGCAATTGAATTGGCCAAAATACAAGATTATGAGCCATTTTACGAACGTGAAATGTTTTTACGTCGCCGCTCTAGCTATCCGCCGTATTATTATGTAGCACTTGTTCAACTATCTCATGAGGATGTCATGATGGCAGCAGAGTATGCTGGACGTGCAGCAGATTGGCTAAGGGAAAACTTATCAAACAAGGTAGCCATTATTGGACCGACAACGGCAAGCATTAGTCGTTTGCAAAATAGATATCGTTATCAATGTTTGATAAAATATAAAATTGAACCAAATCTCATTCCCGTATTACAGCGCCTTTTAGCGATGTATCGAGCGGAATGGATTAAACAGGGTATATTAATGACGGTAGATTTAGATCCATCGACTATATAAAATGATTCATCACCAGATTAGACATGACATTTTGTTAAAATATATGCCATGCGAATAAGTTGATTGAAGTAGAGGTTGGGCGACTCCTTGGGGATCAGCGTCACAGATGTGACCATGGAGCGAGCAACTCGAGTGAAGCGGCTCATCGGACGCCCCCAGGAAGCTCTGTGCGAAAGCGAAGCGGCAGCGGCAAATGTTTTATCTGTGCGAAAGTGGAGCGGCAGCAACAAATGTTTTATCTGTGCGAAAGCGGAGCAGCAGCAACAAATATTTTATCTGCGCGAAAGCGGAGCGGCAGCAGCAAAGCGCCCAATCGGAACGGAAATCAACCTCACGTTATGGTCTAAGGCATAATTGATATGAATTAGCTAGATTATGATGTAACGTTACAATTAGACAAGGCAATACGCCTTAAATATAGAAATGAGGAACATAACATGGCAATTAAAAAAGTTGTTGAACATCCAGCAAAGGTGTTATCAACGCCGTGCGCGGAAGTAAAAGAAATTAATGAAGAAATTATTACATTACTAGATGATTTATATGACACAATGGTTGAATACGATGGTGTTGGTATTGCTGCACCGCAAATAAATGTAGGATTACGTGTTGCTATTGTCGAGCTTGGCGAGGAACGAGATATTTTAGAAATGATTAATCCGACTGTCATTGAAACAGATGGCGCTGAAGTTGATATTGAAGGATGCTTAAGCTTCCCTGGATTGTACGGTGAGGTTGAACGACCTGATTACGTGAAAATTGAAGCATGTGACCGTGAAGGACGTGTGTATGAGTTGGAAGCAGGAGGCTTTGATGCACGAGCAATTTTACATGAAATCGATCATTTAGACGGCGTGCTATTTGATTCGAAAATTAAACGCATTTTAACTGAAGAAGAGCTTGAAGCGATGTACGCTGAAGAGGAGGAATAATATGACTTCAATAATTTTTATGGGAACACCTGATTTCTCCGCGCCAATTTTGCGTATGCTACATCATGAAGGTTATGATATTAAAGCTGTAGTTACACAACCAGACCGTCCAGTTGGGCGTAAGCGTGTGTTAACACCACCACCTGTTAAAGCAGCAGCTATGGAATTAGGTTTACCTGTTATTCAGCCTGAAAAATTACGTGGTTCTGAGGAATTACAGCAAATTATTGATTTACAGCCTGACCTAGTCGTAACAGCCGCTTTTGGACAAATTTTGCCGAAAGAATTACTTGATACACCACCGCTTGGTTGTATTAACGTCCATGCGTCACTTTTACCAAAGTATCGTGGAGGAGCACCTATTCACCAAGCAATTATTGATGGCGAAAAAGAGACGGGTGTAACGATTATGTATATGGCACAAAAGCTTGATGCTGGTGACATCATATCTCAAAAGGCTATCCCAATTGAAGAGGATGATCATACAGGTGGACTATTCGATAAGCTAAGCGTTGTAGGCTGTGAATTATTAAAAGATACACTTCCTTCAATTATTAATGGAACAAATAATCGTACCGTGCAGGATGAAGCACAAGTAACCTTTGCAAGCAATATTTCACGTGAACAGGAACGTATCGATTGGACAAAGGATGCGACAACTTTATACAATCAAGTGCGTGGTCTTCATCCGTGGCCTGTTGCCTACACAACATTTGAAAATGGAAACTTTAAAATTTGGTGGGCGCAGCTTGGTAACACAAAGCATGATACTTTACCAGGTGAGGTTGTTGCGATTTCAAAGGACCATTTTGAAGTTGCAGCAGGAAATGGTACAACACTAGCCCTGTATGATGTACAACCAGCTGGTAAAAAACGCATGACAGCAGAGGAATATTTGCGTGGTACAGGTTCTAAATTACAGATCGGGGACCAATTTAAATGAGTAAAAAAAGCGTAGTTATTTGGGATGGAAATGTGCGTGATGCTGCACTTTCTATTCTGTTAGCAGTAGATAAAAATCAAGCCTATAGTAATTTGCTTTTAAATGAAACGATCAAGCGACATAAAATTGAAGCGAAGGATCGTGCGCTTTTAACAGAAATTACGTATGGTACTTTACAATATAAAATGACACTTGATTATTATTTAGAGCCATTTATTCGTGGCTCAGTGGATCATTGGGTACGCTGGCTTTTACGTTTATCTTTATATCAAATGCATTATTTAACACGTATCCCACCACATGCAGCGGTAAATGAGGCTGTTGAAATTGCTAAGCGTCGAGGGCACAAAGGGATAGCCTCAATGGTCAATGGTATTTTACGATCTATTTTACGTCAAGGTGTAGCTTCTACTGCTGACATTAAAGATCCAATTGAGCGCCTTGCTATTGAAACGAGTCATCCTGAATGGTTAGTGCAGCGCTTTGTCGATAACTACGGGATTGAAGTAGCGGCTGAAATGCTACATGAAAATAATGTGCCACCGGTGCAGACTGTACGTGTAAATATGACGAAAGCAAGCGTTGAGCAAGCAATTGCCAGCATAGAAGCGGAAGGTTTATCAGCACAAAGAAGCGAGCTAATGCCTGAATGTTTATATGTAACAAATGGTCAGCCAGCTCGAACGAAGGCATTCCAAGAAGGGCTTATTACTATTCAGGATGAAAGCTCTATGATTCCTGCAAATGTTTTACATCCATCACCTGGCATGCGCGTCTTAGATATGTGTGCAGCTCCGGGAGGAAAGACAACACATATAGCTGAGATTATGAAAAATGAAGGTTCGATTTTAGCGACTGACCTTCACCCTCATAAATTAGATTTAATCGACCATAATACGGATCGTCTAGGGATTGATATCGTAGAGACTGCTCCGATTGACGGACGGAAGGCACCGGATTTTCTACAACTAGAATCATTCGACGCTATTTTAGTCGATGCACCTTGTAGTGGTTTAGGTGTTATGCGCCGTAAGCCAGATATTAAATATACAAAGCGAGAAGAAGATTTAGCAAGCCTACAAAAAATACAGTTGGCACTATTAGATGCTGCAACAAAAGTATTAAAAATAGATGGCAAGCTTGTGTACAGTACATGTACAGTAGATAAAAGGGAAAACGAAGGTACTGTAGAAGCCTTTTTAACAACGCATCCAGAAATGGAAGCTATACAACTAGAATCTTTACCAACAAAATTAGCGGAAAAGCAAGCAAATGGCATGCTTCAAGTCTTTCCACAAGACTTTGGCAGTGACGGTTTCTTCGTTGCCGCCTTTCGTAAAAAAGGAGGATCCAACTAATGGTGGATCAAGAGAAATTTAATGAGCGCATTAACGACTTAGTTGAAGAAGCAGAAGACAAGCCTGTTCGACGCGCAAAAAAAGAAAAACCAAATTTAAAGGAATCGGTATACTCATTAAAGCCGGAACAATTAGAAGAATGGTTAAAGGAAAATGGTGAAAAACCATTCCGTGCAGCGCAAATTTTTGATTGGCTTTATAATAAACGTGTCAAAACATTTGAAGAAATGTCTAACCTTTCGAAGGGATTACGTGAAAAGCTTGAAGCAAGTTTTGCATTGACGACATTATCAACAATTATTCAACAGGAATCCAAAGATGGTACGATCAAGTTTTTATTCCAGTTACAAGATGGCTATTCTATTGAAACTGTATTAATGCGTCATGAATATGGGAACTCTGTTTGTGTGACGACACAAGTAGGCTGCCGAATTGGCTGTACGTTTTGTGCGTCAACTTTAGGTGGATTAAAACGTCACTTATTAGCAGGGGAAATCGTGGAGCAAGTTGTCAAAGTGCAACAAACTTTAGATGAATTGGGCGAACGTGTGTCACATATCGTCATTATGGGTATTGGAGAACCTTTCGATAATTATGATGCGATGATGAACTTCTTAAAAGTCATCAACCATGAAAAAGGGTTAAACATTGGTGCTCGTCACATCACTGTATCAACATCAGGAATTGTCCCTAAAATTTACGAATTTGCTGATGAACAGCTACAAATCAACTTTGCAGTATCCTTACACGCACCAAACCAAGAGGCTCGTCAAAAGCTGATGCCAATTGCACGTGCTTACAAATTGGATGAATTAATGGAAGCCGTTCGTTACTATACGAAAAAAACTGGCCGACGTGTTACTTTTGAGTATGGTTTAATGTCTGGGGAAAATGATTCTGTTGAAATTGCAGAAGAATTATCTGCATTAATAAAAGGACTTAAATGTCACGTGAACTTAATTCCTGTTAACTACGTACCAGAACGTGATTATGTTCGCACATCCCGTAGTCAAATTTTTGCCTTTGAAAAAACATTAAAGAAGAATGGTATTAACGTAACGATCCGCCGAGAGCAAGGTTCTGATATTGCTGCTGCGTGTGGTCAATTACGTGCGCAAGAGAGATCTGAAGAGACGAGGTGACCAGTGTTGGAATACACAGTCGAAAGTGATATTGGGTTAAAACGAGCAATTAATGAAGACCGTGCGGCATTTTTCAAACGTCCAAACGGTCTTGCGCTAGCACTTGTAGCAGACGGCATGGGTGGTCATAATGCTGGCGATGTAGCGAGTGATATGGCGATGAAACAGATGGAATCCGTTTTTTTACAGGCAGAGGCACATCATTTTGCATCAACAACATCAAAAAAAGAGTGGTTACTACAAGCAGTCAAGCAATTGAATAAAAGTATATATGACTATTCTTTATCACATGAAGACTGTAAAGGAATGGGCACGACGTTTATTGCAGTGTTAATTGAAGAACATCATTGCTTTATCGCACATGTTGGCGATAGTCGTGTGTATTATTTCTTTGATGATGGTGCACAACAAATAACAAGAGATCATTCCTATGTAAATGTTCTGGTTGAAAATGGTGAAATTAGTGAAGAGGAAGCATTGACACATCCGAAGAAAAATTTCATCTTAAAAGCTGTTGGTACAGAAGAAACGATTGAACCAGACTTTTATGAAGTTGATTTAGCATCAAAATCGTATTTACTCATTTGCTCTGACGGTTTAAGCAATAAACTTACAGTGTATGAAATGGCATCAATTATTACGTATCCGGATTCAATAGCAGAAAAAGGACGAAAGCTTGTGGAATTAGCAAATGCAAGCGGGGGAGAAGACAATATCTCCCTCGTGCTACTCACAAGGCAAGATGAGGAGGTGTAAGTATGCTTGTAGGTAAACGAATTAGTGATCGCTATAAAATTATAGGGCTAATTGGTGGCGGTGGTATGTCCAATGTTTATTTAGCACATGACATGATTTTAAACCGTGATGTAGCGATCAAAATATTACGCTATGATTTTACCAATGAGGATGAATTGCATCGCCGTTTTCAACGTGAAGCACTTTCTGCTACAAGCCTTACACATCCAAATATCGTTAGTGTTTATGATGTAGGTGATGATGGTGATTTACATTATATTGTGATGGAATATGTCCAAGGAAAAACATTAAAGCAGTACATACAGGAATTTGCACCAATTTCTCCTGCTAGAAGTGTGCATATTATGAAGCAATTAACATCAGCAATTGCCAATGCTCATGAAAATCATATTATCCATCGTGACATTAAACCTCAAAATATTTTAATGGACGCTGAAGGCAATGTGAAAATAACTGATTTTGGCATCGCGATGACACTTAGTGCAACGTCATTTACACAAACGAACTCCGTACTTGGAACGGTGCATTATTTATCACCAGAGCAGGCTCGTGGTGGTACGGCAACAAATAAATCTGATATTTATGCACTTGGCATTGTTTTATATGAATTATTAACAGGGGAGTTGCCCTTCTCAGGCGAGTCAGCTGTTTCTATCGCGCTTAAACATTTACAATCTGAGACGCCGTCCGTTCGTGCATTCGATGCCACGATTCCACAAAGCTTAGAAAATGTTGTGCTAAAAGCTACGGCAAAAGATGCTTCTCATCGTTATTCGACAGTAGAAGAAATGCAAGTAGATTTAGAAACTGTTTTATCGCCAAATCGGATGAATGAACCGAAGTTTGTCATACCGGAAGATAATGATGTGACAAAGGCTATTCCAATTATAAAAGAGCCGGTTATACGTAAAGACGAAGATTTAACGAAGACAAGAGCAATCGAACCAATTGCGCAACCAAAGCCGCCGAAACCTGAGGTTAAAAAGCCTGTTGAAAAGACAGCACCTGTGAAGAAAAAGAAAAAATGGCCAATAGTTGTTACTGGGCTAGTAATAGTCGCTATCGCTATCTTCCTATTCTTTTTCTTTGCCACAGATTTATTTAGCCCGAAAAAGATACCTGTACCTAGTGTGGCTAATAGGACCGTTGAGGAAGCTACAAAGAAATTAGTGGCTGAAGGTTTTACTGTTGGTGAAGAACATCAGGAGCGTTATGATGAGAACGTGGAAAAGGGTAAGGTTATTGAAACGGATCCTTCGGAGGGTACAGAGCGTGTAAAAGGTACGGAAATAGATTTAATCGTTAGTCTTGGAGTAGAAATGACAAAAGTGGAAGATTATAGAGGACGGCAAATCAGCCAAGTTGAATCTATGTTAAAGGATAAATTTTTAGAGCCAGATATTAGCTATGTGCATTCAACAGAGCCAGAAGGGCAAATTATTGATCAAGAGCCGAAACCTCAAGAAGAAGTAATTGCTAAGGATACAACGATGAAATTTACGGTAAGCGCAGGAGTGCAAATGGTTACCGTAGGTAATGTTGTGAATTACACGAAGGCTCAAATGGATGAGTATGTAAGAAGAAATGGCTTGAAATGGAGTATTGCTCGTGAAGACTTTAATGATACAGTGGCTGCTGGAAGTGTTATTTCACAATTGACAAAAGTAGGGACTTCAGTTGAAGTAGGATCTACAATAGCGGTTGTTTTAAGTAAAGGGCCAGCTGAAAAACCTAAAAAAACTATCGTTAAAACTGTGGCTGTGAAAATACCTTATGAACCAGCTGAGGAAGGTATGGAGCAAACTATTCGTATTGAAATTCAAGATAAAAACCATACAATGTCATCAGTAGCCGAAACATTTACTATTACAGCTGATAAAGACTATAAAATACAGCTTGTCATTGAAGAGGGTGAAGTAGGCGCATATAGAATTATTCGTGATTCTGAAATTATTGATGAGAACAGATTCAACTTCAGCGATATTAAATAAGGGGGAATTGGATGGCGCAAGGCCAAATACGTAAAGCATTAAGCGGTTACTACTATGTATATGATGGAGAACAACTAATACAATGTCGAGGACGTGGGGTTTTTCGCAATCGCGGGGAATCTCCACTCGTTGGCGACAATGTAGAATACACTCTGGAAACAGAGGGGTCAGATGGTACGATCCAAAAAATTATGGAACGCCAAAATGAATTAGTACGTCCGCCAATAGCTAATATTGATCAAGGGATTTTGGTATTTTCTGTAAAAGAGCCTAATTTTAATACCATTTTACTGGATCGTTTCTTAGTTGTTTTAGAATCATTTCATGTTCATCCGATTATTTGTTTAACAAAGATGGATTTACTAGAAGATCATGAACGCGAGGAATTGCAAAGCTATATAGAAGATTATGAAAGCATGGGGTATACAGTGCTACAAACCTATAAAGGTGAAGAAGAATTAGTTGATCGTCTACAGCCTATTTTAAAGGGAAAAACTTCTGTATTAGCAGGGCAATCTGGAGTTGGGAAATCCACATTACTAAACACTTTAATTCCAGATTTAAATTTAAAGACCGGCATTATTTCGCAAAGTTTAGGGCGTGGAAAACATACGACTCGCCATGTCGAATTAATCGAAGTATGTGACGGCTTATTAGCAGATACTCCAGGATTTAGTTCATTTGATTTTGATGAAATAGAAAAAGAAGAATTAGGCGCATGCTTCCCTGAGATGGCCCGTATGGCAGATGATTGTAAATTTAGAGGCTGTTTACACTTAAAGGAGCCAAAATGTGCAGTAAAGGTAGCTGTTGAGGCGGGAGAAATTCGTGACTACCGTTATAAACACTACGAGCAATTTATGCAAGAAATTATGGATCGAAAGCCGAGGTATTAATGATGATACAAATAGCACCATCAATTTTAGCAGCGAACTTTGCTAAATTAGGAGAAGAAGTAAAAGAAGTAGAAAAGGCAGGGGCACAGCTTATTCATATCGATGTTATGGATGGTCATTTTGTGCCAAATATTTCTTTCGGCTCTATTGTTTTAGACGCCATTCGCCCTTTAACTGATTTGCCATTAGACGTTCATTTAATGATCGAAAATCCTGATCAATATATTGAGCAATTCGCCAAAGCAGGAGCGGACTATATTACGGTGCATGTTGAAGCTTGCCGCCATTTACACCGCACGATTCAATTAATTCGCTCATATGGAGTTAAACCTGGTGTTGTATTAAACCCACATACACCAATTGAATCTATTCAACACATTTTAGAAGATATTGATATGGTGCTGTTCATGACAGTAAATCCAGGGTTTGGTGGGCAAAAATTCATTCATTCTGTTGTGCCAAAAATTGAAGCACTAGCAGCTATCATTAAAGAACGTAATCTCGATATTGCTATAGAGATTGACGGTGGTATTAATGCAGAAACTATTATTCCTTGTGCCAAAGCAGGAGCAACAATTTTTGTAGCTGGTTCCGCTATTTATAGTAAAGAAGATCGTTCTGCGGCCCTACAGGAAATTTTAGCTGCTGGTGAGGCAGCGATTCAAGGATGACAGTAGTCGTTGTTTGTGCAGGTGGGCCAAGAGCAGAACTGTGTTCATTTAGTCCGTATAAAGAACAAAGTGATGTGTTATTTATCGGAGCAGACCGAGGAGCGCTATATTTAATTGAGCAAGGAATCACACCGCATGCCATAGTAGGAGATTTTGACTCACTATCGCAAGAGGAATACAAGCTGGTGATGGCACATACAAATGATAGACAACGATTCCAGGAAGAAAAAGATGAAACAGATACGGACTTAGCATTATTAAAAGCTTTGACCTATGAACCACAAGAAATTGTACTTACAGGTGTTACAGGTGGTCGTTTAGATCATTATGAGGCAGCAGTTCGTTCGATTTATCGATTACAAAAAGAGTATTCACAGGTAGTGTTGAAGATTATTAATCATGCAAATATGTTGCAATTTTTAATGCCGGGCAAGCACTTCATTGAAGCAGACGAGCAATACCGTTATTTGTCTTTCTTTGCACATGAAGAGCCGATTAAAGATGTGACATTAAGGCATGTGAAGTATGAAACAACAAATGAAGAAATCTCTCTTGGTACATCTCGCTTTACAAGTAATGAAATAATAGGGAATTCAGGGTCTATATCTTTCTCGCAAGGCATATGTTTAATGATAAGAAGCATAGATTAGCGTAAGGGGGAGAGAGTCCTGAAAGTATATACGTTCCAGCTGCCGAAATTTGTAAGTAGTATTACGCGTACATGTATCAACATTTTTAAAAAAGAAAAGAAAGTAAAAAAATCCGACTAACACTAGTCGGATTTTTTTTAGTATTGAAAAACAAAACGGTCAAGGAATTCTTTGTTGAATATTATGGTGGATGATTTCCGTTCTAGGCTACTCGCTTTCCTGTGGGCGAGCGTCGGGCCGCTTCCTCGTGTTGGCCCGAGACCCTGGAGCAATCAACGCGAGTGAAGCGGCTCATCGGACGCCCCCAGGAAGCTTTGCTCTGTGCGAAAGCGAAGCGTCAGCAACAAATGTTTTCTGTAGCGAAAGCGAAGCGTCAGCAACAAATGTTTTCTGTAGCGAAAGTGAAGCGACAGCAACAAATGTTTTCGGTGCGAAAGCGAAGCGTCAGCACAAAGCGCCCAATCAACCCCTCGCTTTGTTGAAGAACTATACTTTATTATATCGTAACAGCCATTCTGCATAGGTGTTTTGTTGTGCTGCTATATGTAATGAAAGCCGCTAGGAATTACTATGAGAAGTAATTTCTAGCGGCTTAGTCATTTTATTATATAAATATTCACAAAGGCGGTTGGTAGTTTGCCCAGTTAATAAGACAGAAAAAAATCGATTTGCGCCAAATGCGAAATCGATTTTTTGGAAGCAACGATTAAACGCGCTCGATTTTACCTGATTTTAATGCACGTGCAGAAACCCATACACGTTTTGGTTTACCGTCTACTAAGATACGAACTTTTTGAAGGTTAGCACCCCAAGTACGTTTGTTAGCGTTCATAGCGTGGGAACGGTTGTTACCAGTACGAGCTTTACGTCCAGTGATTACACATTGTTTTGGCATGTAGTATTCCCTCCTTACTGTTGATGCTGAAAGATTATTATTTCAGTTCGGTATTTCACATACCATAATAATTTAACATACCATGACGTTCAGTGCAATAGTTTTCACATAACCTTTCAAGAAAAAAACCTTTACAGACAAAAAGATACTTGTTAAATAATGGTCGTTAATTCCTAGGTGTTACAATTGTTGGTATATATTAGCTCGATTTTAACTTGCATGCCTGATTGAAAGGGATTGACAAACAAGATTACCCTTGATCGGTGGCCAAGCTTTATTGAAACACATTTACCAGTTTGTAAGGGGTATTAATATGTTCTGCTGAAACAGTAAAGCAAGCAAAACCTATACTTACTGAACCGAACTTTTAATATTCTATGTAATGTGCTAAGTGGTAAATTGCATTTTGCCGAAAGCGCTGAAATGGGCAAGCTGTTTTCATTTTCCTTCAGAAGCACAAATTTTAGCGATTGTCATAGCTCATACTAATAATGGCATGGATGTCCCACCTGCCGTCTCTACGTCTAGCTACGTAGTTCCCGCACAGCCTACCCGCTGCGCTTAATGGTCTCATCTGTGAAGCTAATCCACAAGGAATCGCATAGTCTTCACTCCAATCATTTTTCAACAATTTTGCAAAGACTACTTGTATTTTTCATTATTTAGACGATAAATAAAGGACAAATTAGTGCAAGATTGTTTATTAGGAGCGGACGTCATGGAAAATCAAGAAAATCTAGCTCTCACTATACAAAAAGAAATGATTCAATTTAATTTAAAACGTATGCGCACAGTAGCGTGGACAATGATGTATATATCATTACAATTATTCATTACGGTGAGGTCTTTTTTTCAAAAACAGAACGAGCGATGGTGCCAGCTTATATTGCCATCCACACGATATTGTTTTATCTAGATTTAACGGTGTTATTATTTGTCAAAGAAAAGAAAATGAAGGTAACATCTCTTAATTTACGAAAATACAAAACGATCTTACTTGCTTATATTTATACTATATTAATATTAATTACTGTCATAACGTTAATGGACGTCTATTTTTTTAAACATGCGGTTCTTTATGAGGTGCTGTTTTTATTGATTTGTACTGTTTTTTCTATCTCTTTCCTGGAAACTTTTCTGATTATGTTAGTAACGGTACTACCTATTTTAATAAGTGCTTATTTGAGTGTTGGGATATCAGGTGAAAGTATTAGAATATTATTACCGATGTCCCTCATTATTCCTATAGGGCTAATTATTCAGAGTCATACTTATAAAATACAAAAACAAATTACGAAGCAACAAATTTTATTACAAGTAGAAATGACAAAAACTAAAAATTTATCAAAATTATTAACTGAGAAAAATAATGAACTATCAGAGCAAGCATTCAGGGACACATTGACAAATTTGCCTAATCGTCGAGCTTTTAATCATAAATTGACACAAATAGGGCAACAACTAAGTAAATCAAAATCTTTATCTGTCATGATGATTGATCTTGATTTCTTTACAAGGTGATGAAGCTTTAATAAAAGTGGCAGCTCTATTAGATGAAATTGCAGAAAAGTATAATGCATTTGTAGCACGTTGGGGAGGCGAAGAGTTCGTAATCGTTAGCCATCATGCGGCTAAATTTTCAGAGCATGTATGTGAGGAAATTTTAGAGGAAGTACGCCATTTAAATATACGTCATGAGCATTCAGAAGTTGCTAATATTGTAACAGTCAGCATCGGGATGTGTTATGCAAAAATCTCCAATAGCGAGCAATTGAAAATATGCTGTGAATTAGCTGATCAAGCACTATACACAGCAAAACAAAACGGTCGTAACAACTTTTACAGCAAAAGTGGAAATTTCGATGAGATGTATGTTTCCCTTTAAAATGTCAGTAAAACGTTGATACAATGCGCTTTCATGCCTTCTAAGGTTGCTTAATGCATAACGAAAGTGTTACAATATCATTTAGTCAAAAAGAGCCAAGGGGGCATTTCTATGTCGATTGAATTAAACAATGAATTCGGCCAAATTGATATTTCAACAGATGTACTTGCACAAATAGCTGGTGGCGCTGCTGTAGAATGCTACGGTATTGTTGGCATGGCATCTAAACATCAAATTCGTGATGGTCTAACTGATATTTTACGTAAAGAAAATTTTGCAAAAGGTGTTGTTATTCGAAAACAGAACGACGATTTACATATTGATATGTACATTATTGTTAGTTACGGGACAAAAATTTCGGAAGTTGCTTATCAAGTACAGTCGAAAGTGAAATATACAGTGGATAAAACATTAGGTATGAGCGTAAAATCTGTCAATATCTTTGTGCAGGGCGTTCGTGTAGCGAATGATTAAGAGGAGGAACTAATTCTAATGCAGTCTTTAGACGGAATAAAGTTTGCAGAAATGGTGCAAATGGGTGCCCATCACCTATTCCAAAATGCAAATTATGTTGATTCATTAAATGTATTTCCAGTACCAGATGGTGATACAGGAACGAATATGAACTTATCGATGACATCTGGGGCAAAGGAAACGGAGCAGTATGCGTCAGAACATATCGGCAAAACAGCTCAAGCTTTATCAAAAGGTTTACTTATGGGAGCACGCGGAAATTCAGGCGTTATTTTATCGCAGTTATTCCGTGGCTTTGGTAAATCTATCGAAAAAGAAGCGACGATTGATGCTAAGGGCTTTGCTGGTGCCTTCCAAGCAGGCGTAGAAACTGCGTATAAAGCAGTAATGAAGCCAGTTGAGGGAACGATTTTAACGGTTGCACGTGAAGCGGCGAAAAAAGGTGTAGAAGTGGCAGAAACTGAAACCGATATCATTGCAGTGATGGAAGCATTTACTGCTGAAGCACAGGCTTCGTTACAACGTACGCCTGAACTTCTACCTGTTCTAAAAGAAGTCGGGGTTGTAGATAGTGGCGGTCAGGGTCTTCTATTTGTGTATGAAGGATTTTTAGCATCCTTAAAGGGCGAGCCATTACCAGTGAAAAATGAAGCAACTTTAGATGATTTAATTAATGCAGAACATCACAGAGCACAAGATTTCATGAATACTATGGATATTGAATTTGGGTATTGTACTGAAATCATGGTACGTTTTGAAGAAGGAAAAGAGCCATTTAGTGAAGAACAATTCCGCAATGAATTAAATCCTCTAGGTGATTCTTTACTCGTTATTTCAGATGAAGAAATTGCAAAAGTGCATATACATTCTGAACAACCAGGCGCTGTATTAGCAATGGGTCAAAAATATGGTAGTCTTATTAAAATTAAAGTCGACAATATGCGTGAACAGCATTCTGCCATTGTTGGTGAGGATCATAAAGCACCTTCTTCAGCTAAGAAAGCAGAAAAGCACCCATATGCAATTGTAACGATTGCAATGGGTGAGGGAGTTGCTGAATTACTTCGTTCAATTGGTGCCTCTTATGTTATTGAAGGTGGTCAAACAATGAACCCTTCAACTGAAGATATTGTGAAGGCAGTACAAGAAATTGGTGCTGAAAAAGTATTGATTTTACCAAATAACAAAAATATCGTGATGGCAGCAGAACAAGCGGTAGAGCTATTAGATATAGAAGCGGCTGTAGTTCCAACGAAAACGATCCCTCAAGGTATGGCAGCGATTTTATCGTTTAATCCAGAGGCGGCAGTTGAAATGAACCAAGCAACAATGACAGAAGCCTTCGCAAATGTTAAAACAGGCCAAGTAACTTATGCGGTTCGAGATACATCTATTGATGGTGTGGAAATTCATAAGGATGATTTCATGGCTCTTGCAGAAGGAAAAATTGTATTATCGACTCCAGCATTAAAAGATGCTGCTGAGAAGGTAATAACTGATTTAGTGGATGAAGATGCAGAAATTGTAACAGTCATCTATGGTGAGGATACAACCGAAGAAAATGCTTCAGAATTAGTGAAATTCATTGAAGAGAATTATCCAGAGGTTGAAGTAGAGTTATTTAATGGTAAACAAGGATTATATCCATATATTATTTCAGTAGAATAATTCACTCTACTTTGCGCATAAGTAGACAAAGCAGTGCACAAGCCGTGTACTGCTTTTGTTTATGGTACAGAGAGAATAGAGGATCTGACACGAGCTGAATTAGCTAAAAATAAATGATTCGATGTATACGTCCAGTGGACAATAAACTTGGAAATATTGGAATACCAGCATTTTGAAATTATTGTCTATACGGAGTAGACAAAGGTTAATCAATATTGCCATTGTGTAAAATATAGTCGTGTAAATTTTCAGAAATTTGATAAAGAAGTGCTTTACTTTTATAGTAACTATCAAGCATGATATAAATAAAAAATCGATATTATTATATGGATAGAATAGAGGGGTGTTATTATGAAGTTTACTTCAGTATTTGATATTATTGGACCAGTAATGATTGGGCCTTCTTCTTCACATACGGCAGGAGCCGCACGAATTGGACGCGTTGCTAGAGATTTATTTGGAAGACAACCAAAATGGGCGAAAATTCACTTATATGGTTCGTTTGCTGAAACATATAAAGGACATGGAACAGATGTAGCTTTGGTAGGGGGCCTATTAAATTACGATACATTCGATGAGCGGATCAAAACAGCTTTTGCCGATGCAGAAAAGGCAGGATTAGATTATGAGTTTATCCCAGAAACAGCGAATATGGAGCATCCGAATACGGCTCGCCTTGTAATTGGCGATGATGAAGGAGAGATGTCTGTCGTTGGTATTTCTATCGGCGGCGGAAAAATTGAAGTGAGTGAGGTTAATGGCTTTAAGCTACGTTTAACAGGTGGTATGCCAGCAATCCTTGTTGTTCATGATGATCGTGCTGGCTGTATTGCCAATGTGGCAAATTGCTTAGCGATGCATGCGGTCAACATTGGACATATGGAGGTTTCGCGTATAGAACGTGGTTTAACGGCCCTTATGGTGATAGAAGTCGATCAAAACATTGAGGATAAAATATTACAACAAATTTCTTTAATACCACATATTTCGAAGGTTTCTAAAATTAATAACTAAGGAGGTGCACGAATATGGACGTATTGTTTCATAATGTTCGTGAACTAGTTGAACGAGCGGAACAAGAAGGAAAGCTAATTTCTGAAATTATGATTGAGCAAGAAATGTTAATAACTGGACGCTCAAGAGATGAAATTATACAGCAAATGGACAATAATTTAACGGTGATGGAAGAAGCTGTTGAAAGAGGTTTGAAGGGTGTAAAATCTGTAACAGGCTTAACGGGCGGTGACGCAGTATTGCTTCAAAATTATATTGCGCAAGGCAATTCACTGTCGGGGGATTTATTACTAGACGCGGTGAGTAAGGCTGTTGCAACAAACGAAGTGAATGCAGCTATGGGTACAATTTGTGCTACTCCAACTGCGGGTTCTGCTGGGGTTGTACCAGGGACGCTGTTCGCGGTAAAGAACAAGCTAAATCCGACACGTGAGCAAATGATTCGTTATTTATTTACATCGGGTGCTTTTGGTTTCGTTGTTGCTAATAATGCTTCGATTTCAGGTGCTGCTGGTGGCTGTCAAGCAGAGGTTGGCTCAGCTGCTGGTATGGCGGCGGCAGCGATTGTAGAGATGGCTGGTGGTACGCCACAGCAATGTTCAGAAGCATTCGCCATTACGCTGAAAAATATGCTAGGGCTTGTTTGCGACCCGGTAGCGGGATTAGTAGAGGTTCCTTGTGTTAAGCGAAATGCAATGGGAGCGGCAAATTCCCTTGTGGCAGCGGATATGGCACTTGCGGGGGTTACAAGTCGTATCCCGTGTGACGAAGTGATTGGTGCGATGTATCGAATTGGACAATCTATGAGTCCGAATTTAAAAGAAACTGCACGTGGAGGACTTGCTGCAACACCAACAGGTAAAGCTATTAGCAGAGCCATTTTTGATAATGGCGATTTAGAAAGTATCAAATCACTTCAAAAATAAAAATCATTAACACGCTTTTCCTAAGTGGAAGGCGTGTTTTTTGATGATCCTTTTCATACTTTTTTAGCAAGGGTTTTGGTAGCGAAAGCAACCGCTCATTATGGTGATGGGCCTAAAATAGGGGTATTACCAAGAAGATTTGTTGGGATGAAACGTTCGACTATAACTGGCTATTAATCAATTATTAATGAAATGTATTGAATTGCTATCTTAGTGAAATTGAAAAGTTATATAATGAAATTGACTATATAAAATTGCCGTGGCATGAATTGTCCGAAAGTGTTATACACAAGCAACAAGATGATGGAAGCTAAGAGTAAATGTAAGAAAGGGGAAAACTCATATGCTGAAAAATAGGATGGTTAAACGAATGACTGCAGGTAAAGTACTTGTGGTGAAAAACTTTGGAGGAGCTGTCGTGCAAGGTGACTGATTTAACGAATCCCGTTTCTGACTTAAAGGGAATCGGGAAAGAAACAGCAGGACATTTAGAGGCATTGGGCATCGAGACGATTGCGGATTTGCTATGGACGTTTCCGCATCGGCATGAGGATTTTCGTTTAAAGGATTTAGCACAAACACCACATAATGAACGTGTCACAGTGGAGTGTAAAGTTGAACGGGAACCGACAGTACTGTTTTTAGGGCGCAATAAATCACGATTACAAGTTACGGTGCTAGCAGGGCGACATTTAGTTAAGGTTGTTTTTTTTAATCAAGGCTATTTAAAACAAAAGCTTGTACCGGGAGCTATAATAACCGTTACGGGAAAATGGGATCGCGGCAGACAAGTAATCAATGGGACGTCTGTCACGTTTGGTCCTAAGACAGATCAAGTCGATTTTGAACCTGTTTATAGTCTGAAAGGTTTGATTCCCCAAAAACGTTTTCGTAAATATATGCGACAAGCATTAGATGAGTTTGGTGCAGAAATACCAGATGCTGTTCCACGGCATTTACAAGCCAATTATAAACTTACGACAATGCGTGAAGGGCTTGAGGGCATTCATTTTCCTGTCGATGCGGGGCATGCGAAACAGGCTAGAAGACGCTTTGCCTATGAAGAGTTACTAAACTTTCAAGTACGTATTCAAGCGTTACGTAAAATTAGAAAAGATAGTGAGCACGGTACAGTTATCCAGTTTGATTTACAAAAGTTACGTGCTTTTATTGCCTCATTACCTTATGAATTAACAGGTGCGCAAAAACGCGTTGTCAATGAAATTTGTAAAGATTTGAAAGAGCCACATCGTATGAATCGTTTACTTCAAGGTGACGTAGGGTCGGGGAAAACAGTTGTTGCGGCAATATGTTTATATGCAGCAGTAACTGCTGGTTTTCAAGGGGCATTAATGGCGCCGACGGAAATTTTAGCAGAGCAGCATGCTGAAAATTTGCAGGAATGGTTTGAGCCGTTTGGCGTACGTGTAGCTTTACTATCAGGATCGACGAAAGCAAAGGAGCGTCGATTACTTTTGGAAGAACTAGCAAACGGAGACATAGATATTTTAATTGGTACACATGCGCTAATTCAGCCTGATGTCGTTTTTTACAAACTTGGTTTTGTTATAACGGACGAACAGCATCGTTTTGGTGTAGAGCAGCGTAGAATATTACGTGATAAAGGAGAAAATCCAGATGTGCTCTTTATGACCGCGACACCAATTCCGCGTACACTCGCGATTACAGCATTTGGAGAAATGGATGTTTCGATGATAGATGAAATGCCAGCGGGGCGTAAGCAAATAGAAACGCATTGGATGAAAAAAGAGCAATTTGGCTCTGTTATGTCAAAGCTAGAATTAGAGCTTGCTGCTGGTAGACAGGCTTATGCTATTTGTCCACTAATCGAGGAATCAGACAAGCTGGATGTACAAAATGCGGTAGAAATTTATGAGCAACTTGCTACGTATTTTAATGGGCGTTACAACGTCGGGCTAATGCATGGTCGCCTATCAGCGGATGAAAAAGACGCTGTTATGCGAGCCTTTAGTGAGGGAACTATTCACGTGCTCGTGTCGACAACTGTTGTTGAGGTTGGGGTGAACGTACCGAATGCAACTTTTATGATTATTTATGACGCTGAACGCTTCGGCTTAGCTCAGTTGCATCAGCTACGTGGGCGTGTTGGACGAGGCGAACATCAGTCATATTGTGTGTTGTTAGCCGATCCGAAATCCGATGAAGGCAAAGAGCGCATGCAGTCGATGACGGAAACGAATGATGGCTTCCGTCTAGCTGAAAAGGATTTGGAACTACGTGGCCCAGGTGACTTTTTTGGGCGTAAACAAAGTGGTTTGCCTGATTTTAAAGTAGCGGATTTAGTGCACGATTATCGAATACTTGAAACGGCGAGAAAAGATGCAACGGATATGCTGGAGAGTGATGCTTTTTGGCATGATGATGAGTACAAATATTTACGTGAAATGCTTGAAAATTCAGGTGTTTTACAAGGGGAACGCTTCGATTAACTGATTCTTTGATGCTCAATTAGGAATGTGAGCACTTGTTTTGAAAACAAGTCTTGCATTCTTTTTTTATACTCTATATACTGATATTAGTACCAAGTGCTAATAACAACTAAAAAGGTGGCGAATGATGTTGAGACGAACGAAAAAAGAGCGACAGCGACAATTATCCGAAACGATAGCTGATAATCCATTCGTCACAGATGAACAGCTAGCAACACAGTTTCAGGTTAGTGTCCAAACAATTCGTTTAGATCGTATGGAATTATCTATTCCGGAATTACGAGAACGAATTAAAGATGTTGCTTCGAAAACCTATGAAAATGAAGTGAAATCACTACCGATTGATGAAGTTATCGGAGAAATAATTGATATTGAATTGGATAATCGTGCATTATCTATTTTTGACGTAAAAGAAGAACATGTTTTTCAGCGCAATGGCATCGCACGTGGACATCATTTGTTTGCACAGGCAAACTCATTAGCGGTAGCAGTAATTGATGACGAACTAGCATTAACAGTACATTCTAATATTACCTTTGTGAAACCTGTTAGAGCTGGAGATCGTGTTATTACAAAAGCAATCGTTATCGGACGTGATGAAAAAAATCATCGTACAAAAGTAGAGTTAACGTCCACTGTTAACGGTGAAACAGTTTTTGTTGGTGAATTTGATATGTACCGCACGAAAGGTAAAGGTGAACAACAATGAAATTAGCGCTTGATGGAATGGGTGGAGACAACGCACCAAAATCAGTTGTTGAAGGTGCTTTATTAGCATTAGAGCAAATTCCAAATTTAGAAATTCAATTATATGGTCAGCAGCAAAAGCTTGAACCATTTTTAAAAATACATGATCGATTAACGGTAATTCAGTGTGATGAAGTTGTCGAAGGAACAGACGATCCAGCACGCGCTGTTCGTCGTAAAAAGGATTCATCCATGGCACGTATGATGGATGCAGTTGAAGAAGGAAAGGCGGATGCATGTCTTTCAGCGGGTAATACAGGTGCTTTAATGGCAGGAGGATTATTTAAAGTAGGACGTATTGAAGGGATTGCTAGACCTGCTCTAGCCACTACACTTCCTACTTTAGACGGTAAGGGCTTTTTAATGCTCGATTTAGGGGCAAATGCGGACGCACGACCTGAGCATTTATTGCAATATGCCATTATGGGCGATATTTATGCGAAAAAGGTAGGTGGCTTACAAAAGCCACGTATCGGCTTATTAAATATCGGGACTGAGGATAAAAAAGGGAATGAATTAACGAAGGCAGCTTTTGGCTTATTAAAAGAAGCTGATTTAAATTTTATCGGTAATGTTGAAGCACGAGATTTACTTGAAGGGGTAGCGGATGTTGTTGTTACAGATGGCTTTACAGGTAATATGGTGCTGAAATCGATTGAAGGTACTGCTGGTGCGTTATTTTCAATGCTAAAAGAAGCATTTATGTCTTCAACAAAAACAAAAATTTCGGCAGCACTTATGAAAAATAATTTACGTGACCTAAAAAATAAAATGGACTACACAGAGTACGGTGGCGCAGGTTTGTTTGGTTTGCAGGCACCTGTCATTAAGGCGCATGGCTCATCAAATGCGAAAGCGATATACAGTGCAATTCGCCAAGCAAATACGATGGTTGAGCATACAGTCATCTCGACGATTACAGATACAGTACGTCACTTAGAAATTGATTAACTTATTTAAGCAGGTGTTTTTTGTACCGAAAGCGAAACGACAGCAACACGGTTTTATCTGTGCGAAAGCGAAGCGACAGCAACAAGGTTTTATCTGTGCGAAAGCGAAGCGACAGCAACAACAACACAACAACGCACGACTGAGTGACCAACATCACGTTGGCCAAAAGCCACCGACGGATTCGCGAAATCGGAAAGAGGTTCAATGTAGGATGTTAGCTTAAAATCCTCGCATCCATGCGATAACGGCTAACTGACCTGCATCGGTAAAAACGCCACGTCCTGTGGTATTACCGAAATGACCGACATCGTGTCGGCCCTCGTGTAGGCAAAAGTACAAAGTCAATTCCGGACTTTATGCCGAGGCATAATTGATTAAAAAGGGGATTAATAAAAAATGACGAAAATAGCATTTATTTTTCCAGGACAAGGTTCCCAAGTAGTGGGGATGGGGCAAGAGTTTATTGAGAATGCGGCAGAAAGTAAAGCATTTTATGACCGTGCAAATCAATCGCTTGGCTTTGAGTTATCTAAACTTATGTTAGAGGGACCAGCTGAGGAACTAACATTGACTTACCATGCACAACCGGCACTGTTAACGACTGGTGTAATGGTTGCGGAAAAATTACGTACAGCAGGTATAACGCCAAATTTTGCAGCTGGACATTCACTTGGAGAATATAGTGCATTAGTAATCGCTGGTGTGCTCTCATTTGAGGATGCAGTTTCAGTTGTGCATAAGCGTGGGCTTTATATGAATGAAGCTGTACCTGCAGGACAAGGTGCTATGGCAGCTATTTTAGGGATGGAGCTTGAGGCACTGCATGACGTAACTGAAAAAGTATCTGCAACAGGTGATCCAGTTCAGGTAGCGAATGTTAACTGTCCAGGACAAATCGTTATTTCTGGTACGAAGGAAGGCGTTGAAAAGGCTTCTTTAGCGGCAAAGGAAGCTGGTGCAAAACGAGCAATTCCTTTAGTAGTTAGTGGTCCATTCCACTCAGAGCTAATGCGACCATCATCTGAAAAATTAAGAGCAGCGTTGGCTAATATCTCATTATCAGCTCCACAAATTCCTGTAATCGGCAATGTAATGGCGAAAGTATTAGAGGATGTTCCAGCTATTCAGCAGGAGTTAGTAGAACAAGTATATAGCGCTGTACAATGGGAAGCATCTGTGCGTGAAATGATTGCACAAGGTGTGGATGTCTTTATTGAGTGTGGACCAGGCAAAGTATTAAGTGGATTAGTGAAGAAAATCGATCGATCTGTTGCGACATACTGTGTTTATGATGAAGCATCATTAGAGGCTGTACTAGAAGCGGCGAAGGAGTGGACAATTAATGCGTAAACTAGAGGGTAAAGTAGCTGTTGTAACTGGTGCTTCACGTGGAATAGGAAGAGCTATTGCATTAAAGCTTGCTGACGAGGGTGCTAAAGTTGTCGTTAACTACAGCGGTTCACAGGCAAAGGCAGAGGAAGTTGTAGCTACGATTCAAGAAAATGGCGGCGAGGCTGTAGCCGTACAAGCGAGTGTTTCAAAAACTGATGAAGTTTCTGCGTTAATGGATGCAGCGGTGAAAACATTTGGCTCGCTTGATATTTTAGTCAATAATGCGGGTATTACGCGTGATAACTTGTTAATGCGTATGAAAGAAGATGAATGGGACGATGTGCTAGATACGAACCTAAAAGGTGTTTTCCTTTGTACGAAAGCAGTAACACGTCAAATGATGAAGCAACGTGCGGGCCGTATCATCAATATTTCATCAATTGTTGGTGTAGCTGGTAATGCAGGGCAAGCTAATTACGTAGCCGCAAAAGCAGGTGTTATTGGATTAACGAAAACAACTGCAAAGGAATTAGCATCTCGTAATATTTTAGTGAATGCAATTGCACCAGGATTTATAGAAACTGAAATGACTGAGCAACTACCAGAAGATATAAAGCAAGGTATGCTTACGCAAATTCCTCTAGCAAAACTTGGGCAGCCTGAGGATATTGCAAAGGCAGTAGCTTTTCTAGCTTCAGATGATGCAAACTATATGACGGGTCAAACATTACATATAGATGGCGGTATGGTAATGTAATTTCAATTAGTCATAAATAATGATTTTTTGTATAATCATTGAGGGGAGGTGAATGTTTTGTCTACAGTATTAGAACGCGTAACAAAAGTAATCGTGGACCGTTTAGGTGTTGAAGAAAGTGAAGTTACACTAGAAGCTTCTTTCCGTGATGATTTAGGTGCTGACTCATTAGACGTAGTTGAGCTTGTAATGGAGCTTGAAGACGAATTCGATATGGAAATTTCTGATGAAGATGCTGAAAAAATCTCAACAGTTGGTTCTGCAATTTCATACATCGAAAGTAAATTAAACTAATTCGTTTAACTTTATATTGCTGAGATTAATCACCTCTACTGGTGCTGACATGGATGCAGTCATTATACAATAAATGTTTATGATTAAATAAAGTTAAAGCCTTTGGCAGAAATTACGTATGCTTTTCTTCTTGTGAAGCAAATACTACGCTAAGGGTATGTTTAAAAAGGGGCGAAATGGTTCGTTTAGCGAACTGTGATCGTCCCTTTTTTATCTTTTGGAGGTAGTAAGAAGAATGCAAAAGTTATCCCTTTTTAGCCTACTGATATAGAGGAACTCAGTCTAAGAATGCCACGTCCTGTGGTGACGACTGAGTGACCAACATCAAGCATCTGGACGCAATTACGCCAAGGCGAAATTGACCTTAAAAAAAATAATTTCCAAAAGATTGTATTTAAGCCGAAATACTTTTGCATAAATGCCTTGAAAAAGGTACACTTAAACGGTAGAAACTATTAGGAAGGCAGATTGTTCAATGGCTATGAAAAGAAAAGGAAATATGCAGAAATCTGGCGTGCTTCCTGAAAAAGTACGCAATCAATTCGAGCTGTTACAGCATGAATTAAATATCACATTTATTAATAAAAATTTATTGTATCAAGCTTTCACACATTCATCTTATGTGAATGAGCATCGCCGTAAATTGTTTACGGATAATGAGCGTCTAGAATTTTTAGGAGACGCAGTACTTGAACTGTCTGTTTCTAAATACCTTTTTGAGAAATACCCACATATGAGTGAGGGTGAGCTGACAAAGCTACGAGCATCCATAGTATGTGAGCCGTCACTTGTTATTTTTGCAAATGAATTAGGCTTTGGTCGCTTTGTATTACTTGGAAAAGGTGAGGAATTAACAGGTGGACGGGAACGCCCAGCGTTACTTGCAGATGTATTTGAGTCATTTGTAGGTGCCCTTTATTTAGATCAAGGCTTACAGACGGTTGTGTGCTTTTTAGAACGAATCGTATTCCCGAAAGTAGAACTCGGTGCTTTTTCGCATGTGATGGATTTCAAAAGCCAATTGCAAGAAATGGTGCAACAAACAAATAATGGCCTTCTTCATTATGAAATTATTGATGAAAAGGGTCCTGCGCATAACCGTACCTTTGTATCGAGCGTGCTATTAAATGGACAAGAACTTGGTATAGGTCGTGGGAAATCAAAAAAAGAAGCCGAGCAGCAAGCTGCGCAATGTGCGATGCGTTCAATGCGTGAGCAAACTGCAAAAGAGGAGGCTTAATAGATGTTCCTAAAACGACTCGAAGTGATTGGCTTTAAATCTTTTGCGGAACGCATTGGAGTTGATTTTGTACCCGGTGTTACAGCGGTGGTTGGACCAAATGGTAGTGGTAAAAGTAATGTCACTGATGCTATTCGTTGGGTACTTGGGGAGCAATCGGCAAAGTCGTTACGTGGGGCAAAGATGGAGGATGTTATTTTTGCTGGAAGTGACTCACGTAAGCCACTAAACTTTGCAGAGGTAACATTAATTTTAGATAACACAGATGAACAGTTAGCTTTTTCATATACAGAAGTTAGCGTAACAAGACGCGTATACCGTTCAGGTGATAGTGAATATTTACTAAATAACCAGCAGTGTCGCCTGAAGGATATTACGGACTTGTTTATGGACTCAGGACTTGGGAAAGAGGCCTTCTCCATTATTTCGCAAGGCCGTGTCGATGAAATTTTAAATAGCCGACCTGATGACCGTCGTTCAATTTTTGAAGAGGCAGCTGGCGTATTAAAGTATAAACTAAGAAAGAAAAAGGCAGAGCATAAGCTTGTTGAAACAGATGAAAACTTGTATCGTGTTTTAGATATTTTACATGAGCTAGACAGTCGTCTGGAGCCCTTAGAAATTCAGGCATCAAGTGCAAGAGATTATGTGCAAATGTCAACTGAGTTAAAGGATTTTGATATTGCTATCCTTGTGCACGATTTAAATAATTGTGCACAATCTTTGCATGCTCTGAAAGCTGAGTATACGGAGCTATATGAAACGGAGCAAAAACAAGCTCAGCATATTTCTTTGATAGAAAAGCAAACTGCAAGTATTCGTAAGCTTTTAAAAGAGTTAGATGATTATCTAGATACGACTCAGGCAGAGTTTGTTAATGCAACAATGGAGGTAGAGCGTTGGGATGGTCGTAAAGCGTTAATGGCTGAAAAACGACAAAATGCTTCTAATCAACTACTTCAATTGAATACGGCATTACAGGAAGCAAAAGCTGAGGTTGAGTCTCTTATAGCCCAAGAGCAAGAGAAAAAAGAATTGTTCATTGAAAAACAGCAAGAGGTTGCAGCGCTAAAACACAGCATTAAGCAATTAGAGCAATCTTTAAATCGCTCAGTTTCTGAAATTGAAGAAGAAATTGAAGAACAAAAAAACCGCTATATCGACTCTTTAAACGAAGAAGCAACAGTTAAAAATGAATTAAAAAATATCGAGCAACAGTTAGCGCAGCAAAAAGCGATGGCGACACGAATGTTAGACCAAACGGATGAAATCGGGCAAGAGCTTGCGCAAATTCTAGCTGAAAAAGAGAAGCTAGTTGTTGCTCATACTACAACAACTAACGACTTGCAGGAAAAACTTGAGCAATATGAAGCATTACAAATACAGCTTAAAAACGTCAATGCATCATTTAATGAAAAGCAGGATATGCTTTATAAAGCTTATCAGCATCAGCAGCAACTGAAAGCTAGAAAAGATACGCTTGCGGAGCTTGAAGCAGATTTCTCTGGGTTTTTCCATGGCGTAAAAGAAATATTACTAGCACGTGATAAAGGTGAATTAGCTGGGATTGAAGGAGCCGTTGCCGAGTTAATTCAAGTTGACGGGAAGTATTCCCAGGCTATTGAAACAGCATTAGGGGCAGCCTCTCAGCATATTGTGACAACCAATGAACAATTTGCTCAACAAGCAATTCATTGGTTAAAACAAAAGAGAGCTGGACGCGCAACATTTTTACCTAAAACCGTTATCAAGTCACGAAAGATCAATCTATCTATGATTCAGCTAGCAACTGAGCACCCAGCATTTGTCCAAATGGCTGATACACTTGTAACGTTCGATGAAAACAACCGCACAATTGTTGAGAACCTCCTTGGTAATGTGATCGTTGCATCAAGTTTAGAAGGTGCAAGCCAAATTGCTCGTTTATGTGGGTTTAGGTATCGTGTTGTAACACTTGAAGGTGATATCGTTAATGCAGGCGGTTCATTAACAGGTGGTGCAATGAAACAACAATCGTCACTCTTTACAAGAAAAGCGGAATTAGATGGTTTAATAGTAAAGCTAGAATCGTTGGAGGCGTCTATTTATAGTGCTGAACAGGCTGTCTCAGTTGAGAAAGAGAAGCTTGCAACATTGCGAGACACAGTAGAACAATTGAAGCTTGACGGTGAACAACTACGAAAAGATGAAATGCAACAGGCAAGTCGTATTCGCGAGCTAGAGGTTGTCGAAAAAAGCTTATCCGCAAGAGTATCTTTTGCTTCAAATGAAACACAAGATGTAAAAACACGCGAAGAAGCATTGCTAGCTCAAAAGGAAGCTTCTACGGAGCGTTTAGCGGCACTAGCGACAGAACTGCTAGAGATAAACGAAACAGTGGAGCAATTAAGCAAGGTGAAGCTACAAAGTGAATCGGAGAAAGATTTACTGCGTGAGCAGTCAGCTGAAAAACGCTCGCAGTTAGCGGTAATGCAGGAGCAAATGTCACAAGTACAAATTGCTACAGCAGAGTTAGCCCTACAATTAAACAAAGCTCGTCAAAAAGCCGAAAATATTTCTCAGGAAATAATCTGGCTTCAATCTGATGAATCGACAAAACTTTTAAGCGATGAAGAAGTGGATGAGCAAGTTGCTACGTGGAAAACGACGAGAGATTCGTTGCAAAACACTATTTCACAGAAAAAAGATGAAAAAGTAGCACAACAACAAGAGCTTACTACTTTAGAAGAACAGCTGAAGGAATTGCAACGTACGCATAAAGGCTACCTCGAAGCAATACGTGCAAATGAATTGAAGCGTAGTCGTGTAGAGTTTGAAATTAATAATTTCAATGAGCAGCTAGAAGAAAACTATCAGCTAACATATGAGGAAGCTGAGGAGTTAGCCCTGGCAATTGAAGATGAAGAGCATATGCGACGTCGAGTGAAATTACTGAAGAAATCGATAGAAGAGCTAGGTCCTGTTAATTTGAGCGCCATCGAGGAATACGATCGCGTACTTGAACGCCATTCATTTTTAACAGAGCAGCGTGAGGATTTACTTGCTGCACAGGAAACATTACATGAAGCTATTAAAGAAATGGATGAAGAAATGACGCTACGATTTAGCGAAACCTTCTATGCCATTCGAGAGCAATTTAAACGTGTATTCCGTGAATTGTTTGGCGGAGGACAGGCGGATTTAGTGTTATTGGACCCTCAGAATCTGCTAGAAACAGGTATAGAAATTGTAGCACAACCTCCAGGTAAAAAATTACAAAATCTAAGTTTGCTTTCAGGTGGTGAGCGTGCACTAACTGCAATCGCGTTATTATTCTCCATCCTCAATATTCGACCTGTACCATTTTGTATTCTCGATGAGGTAGAGGCGGCTTTAGATGAGGCAAATGTCGTTCGCTATAGCCAATATTTGAAGAAATTTAGCCGTAATACGCAATTTATTGTGATCACCCATCGTAAAGGGACGATGGAAGGAGCGGATGTGTTGTATGGTATTACAATGCAGGAATCTGGTGTATCTAAACTTGTATCAGTAAAATTAGAAGATGAACCCGTACTTGCGGAGCAAAGGAGCGAACAAGCATGAGTTTTTTTAAACGTTTAAAAGAGAAATTGACAGGCAATCCTACCGAGGAAGAAAAAGTAGTAGCAGCAATCAATGAAGAAGAAGCTGCTGAACAGAAGCAAGACGAAGTAACAGAGCCTGCTCAAATTGAAGCAACTGTAGATGAAATGGAAAAAGTTGAAGAAGTTTCTGAAACAGAAATCTCAATTGAACCAGAAACTCCTGTAGCAATTGAAGATCAAGAGCAACAAGAGCAACAAGAGCAACAAGAGCAACAAGAGCAACAAGAAGTGCAAGAAGTCGCAATAGTGGAAGAACCTGTAAAGGAGAAAAAACCTTCTGCATGGTCTATTACACAAAAATTCAAGGCTGGTCTTGAAAAAACGCGTAATTCATTTACTTCTAAAGTAAACGATCTAGTTGCTCGTTATCGAAAAGTGGATGAAGATTTCTTTGAAGAATTAGAAGACTTATTATTACAGGCAGACGTTGGCTTTGAAACAGTAATGGAGCTAATGGACAAATTACGCTTTGAGGTTCAGCGTAAAAATATAAAAGATACGAACGGTATTCAAACGATTATTTCTGAAAAACTTGTGGAAATTTATGAGCAAGGAGAAGAGGATTTAATCGAGCTTAATATGCAACCTAAAGGTGAGCTTACGGTAATTTTATTCGTAGGGGTAAACGGTGTTGGGAAAACGACGACAATCGGTAAACTTGCCCATCGCCTAAAATCGCAAGGTAAAACAGTTGTTTTAGCAGCAGGTGATACTTTCCGTGCTGGTGCCATCGATCAATTACAAGTTTGGGGAGACCGTGTAGGCTGTGAAGTGATTAAGCAATCGGAAGGTTCAGATCCAGCGGCGGTTATGTATGATGCCATTCGTGCAGCGAAAAACCGTAATGCAGATGTGTTAATTTGTGATACAGCAGGGCGCTTACAAAATAAAGTAAACTTAATGAATGAGCTTGAAAAAGTTCATCGAGTAATCTCTCGTGAGGTACCGAATGCTCCGCATGAAGTACTATTAGCATTAGATGCAACAACAGGCCAAAATGCACTTGTTCAAGCCCAAACATTTAAGGAAGCTACAAATGTAACGGGGATCGTTTTAACGAAGCTTGACGGCACTGCAAAAGGCGGTATTGTTCTTGCTATTCGTAATAAATTACACATTCCTGTGAAGTTTGTTGGTCTTGGTGAAAAAATGGATGATTTACAACCATTTGATGCAGAGCGTTATGTGTATGGCTTATTTGCCGATGGTTTAGATAAAGAATTACAAAATAAAGAGGATTAGGTTTATAACAAATGTTTACTGTAGCGAAAGCGAAGCGACAGCAACAAATGTTTTCTGTGCGAAAGCGAAGCGACAGCAACAAATGTTTTCTGTGCGAAAGCGAAGCGACAGCAACAAATCTTTTCTGTGCGAAAGCGAAGCGACAGCAACAAATCTTTTCTGTGCGAAAGCGAAGCGACAGCAACAAAGCGCCCAGTCGGAACGGAAATCAACTACACGTTCTGATGGTGGTAAGGATTGACATTTGAGTAAGTAAATTTGTAATTGCGCTCGTCTGTAAACAGGGGAATCGCATTGTTTAAAAGGGAAATACTGGCTATAGGTGAAAAACACCTTAAAAGCAGTTAATTAAAGCTTTTAGACAAGGAGATTACCTTGACACAGACGGGCGCTTTTCGTTATGATACAAATGACTAATAACGGGAGGAGAAACATTCGATGCTACTTGAAAAAACAACACGCATGAACTTTCTCTTCGACTTTTATCAAGCATTATTAACAGATAAGCAACGAAGTTATATGGAGCTCTATTATTTAGATGATCACTCACTTGGAGAAATCGCTGAATCGTATGGAGTTTCACGCCAAGCTGTTTATGATAATATTCGTCGAACAGAAGCGATGCTTGAAGAATATGAAGAAAAACTATGTTTACTTGAAAAATTTCAACAACGTACACAAATGCTAGCGCAGCTAACAACAGGGATTACAGAACAAAGTATGACAATTGAAGAGCAGCTAACGCTTATAGAACAGTTGAAAGAATGGGATTAGGAGGCGAAAGCAATGGCTTTTGAAGGATTAGCGGAACGACTCCAAGGAACGATCCAAAAGATTAAAGGTAAAGGTAAAGTATCGGAACAAGACGTTAAAGAAATGATGCGCGAAGTCCGATTTGCTTTAATCGAGGCGGATGTTAACTTAAAAGTAGTCAAAGAATTCGTTAAAAAGGTCAGTGAACGTGCTGTCGGTGTAGATGTTATGCAAAGCTTAACACCAGGTCAGCAAGTTATTAAAATCGTACAAGAAGAATTAACAGAATTAATGGGTGGCGAGCAAAGCCCAATTAAATTTAATACAAAGCCACCAACTGTCATTATGATGGTCGGCTTACAAGGTGCCGGTAAAACAACGACTACAGGTAAATTGGCAAATGTGTTACGTAAAAAATATAATCGTAAGCCATTACTAGTTGCTGCAGACGTTTATCGTCCAGCGGCTGTTCAGCAGTTACAAACATTAGGAAAGCAGCTATCCCTACCTGTTTTTGCATTAGGAACCGATGTATCTCCAGTAGAAATTGCTCGTCAGGCAATTGAATTGGCAAAAGAAGAACATCATGATGTCGTTATTATCGATACAGCTGGTCGCTTGCATATCGATGAAGATTTAATGCAAGAATTAAAAGATATTCGTGCGTTAAAAGAGCCGGATGAAGTATTCCTAGTTGTAGATGCTATGACAGGTCAGGATGCTGTAAACGTGGCAGAAAGCTTTAATGAAGCAGTCGGTATTACAGGCGTTGTTTTAACAAAACTTGATGGTGATACACGTGGTGGTGCGGCGTTATCAATTCGTTCCGTTACACAGAAGCCTATTAAGTTTGTTGGTATGGGTGAGAAGATGGATGCGCTGGAACCTTTCCATCCAGAGCGTATGGCGTCCCGTATATTAGGAATGGGTGACGTTCTATCACTTATAGAAAAGGCTCAGGCAAATGTGGACGAAGCAAAGGCTAAAGAGCTAGAGGAAAAATTTAAATCCCAGACCTTTACGTTCGATGATTTCGTTGAACAATTGCAACAAGTAAAGAAAATGGGTCCACTTGACGAAATTTTGAAAATGTTGCCAGGTGCCGGCAAAATCAAAGGCTTAGACAATGTTAAAGTCGATGATAAGCAAATGGGTCGCGTAGAAGCGATTATTTATTCGATGACACCTGCTGAAAAGACGAATCCAGAAATTATTAACGGTAGCCGTAAAAAGCGTATAGCGAGGGGTTCTGGGACATCAATTCAAGAGGTAAATCGTCTATTGAAGCAATTTGAAGAAATGAAAAAAATGATGAAGCAAATGACAGGCATGGCGAGTGGAAAAGGAAAGAAAAAGATGAAACTACCAGGCTTCGATTCATTGTTTAAATAATATTTTATAGGTGTTAAGAAAAAACACTTTACAAACAACCTAAACATTGATAATATACTATCTTGTGTGAAACTTATTCGGAGGTGCTATTAAAATGGCAGTTAAAATTCGCTTAAAACGTATGGGAGCTAAAAAATCTCCTTTCTATCGTATCGTAGTTGCAGACGCTCGTTCACCACGTGACGGTCGTTCAATCGAAACAGTTGGTACTTACAACCCACTAACTAAACCAGCTACTGTAAACATTGATGAAGAGAAAGCTCTTAAATGGTTATCTGACGGTGCAAAACCATCAGATACAGTGCGTAACTTGTTCTCAGAACAAGGTATCATGGAAAAATTCCATAACCAAAAATTCAGTAAATAATCGGGGGCGAGGTCTTTGAAGCAGCTGATTGAAGCAATCGTTTTACCGTTAGTCGATTATCCAGAAGAAGTTCGTATAGAGACGGATGAAAATGCAAATCGAATTGTTTATAAACTTTTTGTTCATCCAGAGGATCGAGGGAAAGTCATAGGCAAACAAGGGCGAGTAGCGAAAGCGATTCGTACAATTGTTTATTCAGCGGCGGGTAGTCACCATCAAAAAAAGACCTACGTCGATATATTGGATTGAAAGAAAAGATTTTCACGCTCTTTTATATGCAACAAGCACTGGAGAGTCCTGACAGCTATGTTTACATGCGCTTAGGAATTCGAAGTGGACTTGAGGTAAAGCGTAAAATCTGGACTTAAAAGGAAGGAGCTTGCCGGTTCCTTCCTTTTTTCATTATCTTAGTTACATTGAGAGATAATTGAACATAATGACATTGAGGAAGACTGGTCAACGTCTTAGCTAGAACACCGTCCACCAAAAGTTAAACTGCTTTTGTAGATGAAAGGTGAGAGAAATGTTACTTTTTGATCTGGCTAGCAAGTAGCTTGACGGGGACGAGCATGTTTTAGCATTTTTTATCTTCATTCAGCTTAAGACTCATGCCTCTTAAGGTTGTGGGATGAATGAGGATGTAATTCCTTTTCAGCGGATTTCAAACTCCCGCTGAATGAAGATACAGCCTCCGGCGGATGTTACGGATTTTGAAAAGAATGAAATGAAGGATGTTAGCCTAAAACCTTCGCATTTAACTGACTCGAAATCCGGACGCAATTACGCCGAGGCGAAATTGATATGAGGTGAGATTTGAATGGAATGGTTTAATGTAGGTCGTATTGTCAATACGCACGGTATTCGCGGTGAGGTACGTGTGTTATCAACAACTGATTTTGAGGAAGAGCGCTTTGCAGTGGGAGTAAAGCTTGCGGCGTTTAAAAAAGACGATAAAAAGCCAACGTGGGTAACAATTGAATCAGTGCGTCGTCATAAAAACTTTATTTTGTTAACCTTTGAAGGAATGAATAACATCAACTTGGTTGAGCCTTTCAAAGAAGGAATGCTCAAAATTACGAAAGATCAAATGACAGATGATTTATTAGAGGAACATGAATATTTCTTCCACGAAATAATTGGCTGTACAATTGTATCTGAAGAAGGCGAAACAATTGGAGCAGTGACCGACATTCTTCAAACAGGTGCAAACGATGTATGGGTAGTTAAAGGCACTAAAAAAGAGCATTACATCCCGTATATCGAGGATATCGTCAAAGAAATTAATATTGATGAGAAGAAAATAGTGATCCATGTAATGGAAGGTCTACTATGATGAATATTCATGTGTTAAGTTTATTTCCGGATATGTTTACAGGCGTTTTTGGAGCGTCCATATTAAAGAAAGCGCAGGAAAAAGGTGCTGTAAATCTGGAAGTCACTGATCTACGTGGATTTTCGGGTAATAAGCATAATCAAGTAGACGATTATCCGTATGGTGGCGGTGCGGGAATGGTGTTAAAACCAGAGCCGATGTTTAGCGCTGTCGAGGCCATTACAGAAGGGAAAAATCCTCGTATCATTTTGATGTGCCCGCAAGGTGAGCGCTTTACTCAAAAAAAGGCAGAAGAGCTGGCGCAAGAAAAAGAGCTAGTATTTTTATGTGGTCATTACGAAGGTTATGATGAACGCATTCGTCAGCATCTTGTCACAGATGAGATTTCAATTGGAGATTTCGTATTAACTGGTGGCGAGTTAGGGGCTATGACAGTTATAGATAGCGTTGTACGACTTCTGCCGGGGGTTTTAGGGCAAGAGGATTCCCACATACAAGATTCGTTCTCAACAGGTCTTCTAGAGCATCCACATTATACACGCCCTGCTGAATTTCGTGGGATGAAAGTACCTGATGTCTTACTATCGGGTAATCACGCAAAGATTAAGCAATGGCGTATGGAAGAATCTCTGAAAAGAACATTCGAGCGTCGTCCTGATTTGCTCGAGAATTATCCATTAACAGACAAGCAAAAATTGTATCTAGAAAAACTTAAAAACAACGATAAAGATGCTTGATTGCTATCTATATTTATGATAACATCTATTCTGTACTTCTATGTGAAGTACTGAATTACGGTGTTCCGCTGTGGCATAGATTGCGTGCAAGAGCATCTGTCTAAGGAGAGAAAACAATGTCAAACATTATTACAGAGATTACAAAAGCTCAGCTTCGCACTGATCTACCAACTTTCCGTCCTGGTGATACTGTTAAGGTACACGTGAAAGTAGTAGAGGGTACTCGTGAACGTGTACAAGTATACGAAGGTGTAGTAATTAAACGTCGTGGTGGCGGTATTAGCGAAACTTTCACAGTTCGTAAAATTTCTTACGGTGTAGGTGTTGAACGTACATTCCCTGTACACACACCAAAAATCGCTAACTTAGAAGTTGTACGTCGCGGTAAAGTACGTCGTGCTAAACTTTACTACCTACGTAACCTACGTGGTAAAGCTGCTCGTATTAAAGAAATTCGATAATTATGACTTAAAAGTGAGGGGCTTGTGTAACAAGCCCCTTTTCTTTTTGCTTGTCATCTTAAATAGCTATAAACTAAAATGAGGATAGACAAGGGGGCAAATCTCGATGGAAAAACAAATAAAGGAAAAGAATGAACTATGGGAATGGACAAAGGCACTTCTAATTGCATTTGCGATTGCAGCGATTATTCGTTATTTTTTATTTACACCCATTGCAGTAGATGGCCAATCCATGATGCCAACCCTTGAAGATGGCGACCGTATGATTGTAAATAAAATTGGTTATAAAATAGGTGAACCAAAACGCTTTGATATTGTGGTATTCCATGCTCCTGAAAAGAAAAACTATATTAAACGTGTAATTGGGCTTCCAGGAGAGACATTGGAGTATAAAAATGATCAATTATACATTAATGGTGAACCGATCGATGAACCTTATTTAGATGCTTACAAATCAAAAATTACAGAAGGTACTTTAACCGAGGATTTTACATTAAAAGACATTGATGTAAACCTAAAAGATAATGTAATTCCAGAAGGCTATGTTTTCGTTATGGGAGATAATCGTCGATACAGTAAGGACAGTCGTATTATTGGAGTCGTCGATCAGAAAGAGATTATCGGGAGTACAAGTCTGATTTTCTGGCCGTTTAGTGATATTAAAATTGTAAAGTAATTCTTGAAAGGGAGAGATTAATTATGCCTTGGCATAATTGCGTCTGGAATCGGCTTTGTGCTTAGGCCTGCAGGATGCAGGTCAGTTAGCCGTTATCGCATGGATGCGATGATTTTAGGCTAACCTCCCCTAAGATCTCCTTTCCGATTCCTTGACATCCGCCGGAGGCTTTAACTTCTTTCAGCAGGCGTTTGGACACCTGCTGAAAGAAGTTAAAACTCCCTTTTTCTTTTAGTTTAGGAGGTATAGATATGACTATACAATGGTTTCCTGGGCATATGGCAAAAGCCCGCAGAGAAGTTACAGAAAAATTAAAGCTAGTTGATATTATATTTGAATTAATAGATGCACGTTTACCGCTATCTTCCCGAAATCCGATGATCGACGAAGTAATTAATCAAAAACCGCGTCTCCTTATTTTAAATAAGTCAGATATGGCAGATGAGCACGAAACACGTAAATGGGTTGAATACTTCGCACAACGAGGTCATAAGGCGGTTGCAATCAATTCTCTTGAAGGCAAAGGATTACAGCAGGTAACAAAGGCTGCTCAAGAAATTTTGAAAGAAAAATTTGATCGCATGAAATCACGTGGGATGAAGCCAAGAGCCATTCGTGCAATGATTGTTGGCATTCCGAACGTAGGAAAATCGACGCTTATTAACCGCTTAGCGAAGAAAAATATCGCAAAAACAGGGAATACGCCAGGGGTCACTAAGGCTCAGCAATGGATAAAGGTTGGTAAGGAGCTAGAATTACTCGATACGCCAGGTATTTTATGGCCGAAATTCGAAGACCAAGAAGTAGGCTTTAAATTAGCGTTAACAGGTGCTATAAAGGATACTATAACGAATATGGAGGATTTAGCTGTATATGGTCTACGCTTTTTATCCGTTCATTATCCGGCACGAATGGAAGAACGCTATGGCTTCCAATTTATCCATGAAGATTTAGTGGAGACCTTCGATCATATCGGTAAACTTCGCCGTGTTTTCGGTCCTGGAGGAGAAATCGATTATGATCAAGTAGCTCAACTAGTCGTTCGCGATATCCGTGGGTTGCAATTAGGTAAACTAACATTTGACTTTGTTGACGAACAACTTGAAAAAGAAACAGAACAGTAATAAAACTGTCATACTCACCTTAAATCGTGAGTATGACAGTTTTTCTTTTAGGAATACGTCATCTTGCCGATAAATGATATAGAGCGAGAAAAAAAGATAAATATTTTTGAATGGATTCGGAGCTTTGCGTTATACGTGGGAATTGATTGTAGTGAAGGCTTGCGCTTTGTGCTGTCGCTGCGCTTTCGCAAAAGAGCAAAGACTCCTGGGGGCGTCCGATAAGCCGCTTTACTTGCGCTGCTCGCTGCAGGGGCTCGGGCCAACGCGTGAAAGTGAAGCGGCACCGGTGAAGGCGTATCGCAGGATGTGATAGTTTTAGCCCTTGTTCCTCAATTGCTGATGCTTAAGGAGTCGCCCGACCTCCACTACAATCAAGTAATATACCCGTAATACCATTAAATGTAATACGATTCCAAACCTGTTCTTTCTAAAAAAGTATTGTTAGTATAAAAGCATGGGCGGGGAGACTCAGGCTGCAAATGTGCGGAAGAAAGAGTGCTGTGCATTCAAGTACATATTACAAAAAAGGATATATTATGAAGAACGCCAAAACGTTAGGGTGAATCCTTAGCCTATTAAAAAGTAAAATTAACGAATAACTGTTAAGAACCAATAGGGAGTAAATATATGAAAACAATTAAAGAAATTACTATAGCATTGAAAGAAGCGGAGGAATGGCAGGACTGGATGACAGGGGTAGCAACCGATGAACGTGCAGGTGTGCAAAAGGCTTGGCAAAGTTGGCAAAGGTCCCAAGAGAAAAAGCAACAGATACTGCAGGAACATCAAGCGAAAGTTGATTTCGATCGGAGTTACGGAGGAGAGAATACCTTAATTGCAGGGGTAGATGAAGCAGGGCGTGGACCGTTAGCAGGGCCAGTAGTAACAGCAGCTGTTATTTTACCTGCGAACTGTGAGGCTCTAGTCGGATTAAATGATTCAAAGCAATTATCAAAAGATAAACGCAATGCTTATGCTGCTTTAGTAAAAGAGCATGCATTATGTTACTTTATCCATTTCCAATCAACACAACAAATCGATGAATTAAATATTTACGAAGCGACGAAGCAATCGATGAAGACAAGTGTAGAATCGTTATCTATAAAACCTAATTATGTGCTAGTTGATGCTATGACGCTACCAATCTCTATTCCGCAGGATTCAATAATTAAAGGGGATGCGAAAAGCTTAGCTATTGCGGCTGCATCCATATTGGCAAAAACAGCTCGAGATGATTATATGGATCAATTGGACGAGCAATTCCCTATGTATGGTTTTGCTCAGCATGCAGGATATGGAACAAAACAGCATTTAATGGCCCTTGAAAAGTTTGGTCCAACTATTCATCATCGCAAATCATTTGAGCCGATAAAGTCAATGCTTTAACTTATTTCAGCGATGTTTTATGTAGCGAAAGCAAAGCGGCAGCTATAAATGTTTATTGTACAAACATCTGCTGAAATAAGTTAATGTTCTGGCGGGTGTCGTTTTTAAATAAAAGGTACATTCAAGCAGTTAGAAATGATATTTGTAAAAACGTGTATCTGTGAATAAGTTGCTTAGAGCTCCGACTCAGCCCTCTAGGAAAGCGCTTGGTCGGAGCAAAAAACGTTAAAAAAGGACGCCAATTACAAGGAGTAGTTGATGAAAGGAGTACGTATATGACAGCCACATCTTTTAATCCGATTCAAATGCAACAAAGTGCTTTAACCCTAAATAATCAGCCACTTACTTTAAAACAAGGGCAAGTATTTCAAGGAACAATCAAACAATTATATCCAGATCAAATGGCAGAAATACAGGTTGGCCATCAGAAGTTTATTGCTAAACTCGAAGTGCCGCTAAAAGCAGGTGATGCCCACTTCTTCCAAGTAACTGGTACAAGCCCACAAACAGAACTAAAAGTTGTTACGGGCCCTATGGGGCAAACGGCTTCTCAAAGTCAACAAATCAATCAGTTACTTGACTCAATGAATTTACCCAAAACCGCTGAGATGCAGCAACTTCTAGCTCATTTTATGAAAGCGCAGCTACCGATTTCAAAAGAGCAGCTAATGCAGGCAGAAGTGTGGTTAAAGGCATTACCAGAAGGTGTTACGAAGATGGATGCCCTACAAGCCATTCAAAAAATGGTAGAGCTTAAAATGCCGATGACCAATGATGTTTTTCAAGCTCTAATAAGTGGACAAAAAACTACTGGCATGGTTTCCGTAATGGAAAGCTTTACACAGCTTTTAACGAAAGAAATAGCTTTACCAGCAAACCTTAAGCAAACACTAATCCAACAAGTAAATGCTATTGCAAAGCCTTTTGAAGTAGAAACAGGTAGTTTAGTACTTGCCAAATCCATTCAAATATTATCAAATAATGCTACTGCTATGAGTGAAAAGATTCAAGCCATGAATATTTTAAAAGAGGCAGGGATTCTTCCTCAGCAGGCAACCTTGCAAAACTGGTCAAGCTTTAGTGATGTAAAGTCTGTTCAGTCAAATCAGTTTCAACAGGCTGGAGAAGTTATTCAAGCAATTTTAACGACAAAATCTGACAATATCAATCATCTAGTTGACCAGCTTAAATCTTGGACAGCAAATCAAAGCTTGCTAACCAACGAACAACAGCAGTCATTAAATCAACTTATCGATCGATTTAATCAGCTACCAGCAACTAAACAAACGCTAGAGATTTTCGCAAAACAAATGCAAGAACAATTTATAAAAGCGTTTGCAGAAAATTCTTCGGAGCGTTTATTTACACAAGACGCCAATGCTCTCTCGGTAAAGGACCATTTATTATCGCTTTTAAAGCATGAGGCTACTACTCCGCTACAAAATGAAGCATTCATGCGAAATCTTATGAAAAATAGTGTTGAATCCCCGCAAGCAATGATTCAGCAAATCGTGACGCAAGCAGATGCCCATGTACAAAACTCTATGGACAGTAAAGCAATGGAACATGCACTTAAAACAGTATTAAAAAATCTAGGAGTTAGCTATGAAGCGACACTTAGTAATAAGTCAGCAGATTTACAGCAGATTGCACATCAATTAAAACCGCAGCTACATACATTATTGCAGGAAACACATATTTCTCCGCAGCTGAAGGAAGCAGCAGAAATGTTAATGGCACGCATGAACGGCATGCAGCTCGCATCAGGAGAGAATGGCCATCAGCATCAGCTTATTATGCAAGTACCATTAGAATTCTTTGGTAAGAAAATGGATGCAACATTGCAGTGGAATGGGCGCATGAAGGAAGATGGTAAAATTGATGCCAATTATGCACGTATATTATTTTATTTACAAATGGCATCTATGAAAGAAACCGTTATTGATATGCAGGTTCAAAATCGTGTAGTTTCTGTGACAGTATTTAATGAAAATGATATTATTCCGCTTGCAGAACCACTGAAATCAGCGTTGAAAATTGGCCTAGCAGAAAAAGAATATCAACTTTCAGGCGTTTTTATTAAGCAATTTGAAAAAGCCCATCCTGTAAAAACACCTGTAGTAGGACAGCAGGAGGAACATAGTGGGGTGGATTTTCGCGTATGAGTGAAGAAAAATTTACTCGAAAAGAGGCTATCGCTCTCACGTATAAGTTAGGAAGTTTTGATAGTCCAACGGTAGTAGCAAAAGGAAAAGGCAAAATAGCAGAAAATATATTAGCACGCGCAAATGAGCACGATGTCCCTATTTATGAGGATCCTAACCTTGTTCATTTACTTGGACAATTAGATCTCAATGAGTCAATCCCAGAAGAATTGTTTGAAGCTGTCGCTGAGGTTTTTGCATTTATTTATCGATTAGACCAACAATATGCCGAAAAAATAGAAAAAATAGAGAATTCTGATTTTCATAAAACTCTGTTTTAGTACACGAAACAGAAAAAAGTGTCATATTAAAAGATAAAAAATGAATAAGAGACAAGGTATAGACTTTATCAGAATCTTTCGTTAGAATAGATTATGTTAGTAAAACAATTTTATGCAAATGTTTGATGGGAGGATGTATTATGAATATCCATGAATATCAAGGGAAAGAGATTCTTAGAAAATATGGTGTAGCTGTACCAAACGGAAAAGTAGCTTTTTCCCCTGATGAAGCAGTGAAAGTAGCGAAAGAACTTGGCTCTAATGTGACAGTAGTCAAGGCGCAAATTCATGCAGGTGGACGCGGTAAGGCGGGGGGCGTGAAAATCGCCAAAAACCTTGACGAGGTACGTGCATACGCAAAAGAATTACTAGGTAAAATTTTAGTAACTCATCAAACAGGTCCAGAGGGAAAAGAAGTAAAACGCTTATATATTGAAGAGGGTTCTGATATTCAAAAAGAATACTATTTAAGTCTAGTATTAGACCGCGCAACATCCCGTGTAACAATGATGGGGTCTGAAGAGGGTGGCATGGATATTGAAGAAGTAGCAGCATCAAATCCAGAAAAAATCTTCAAAGAAGTTGTGGATCCTGTTGTTGGTTTAACAGGTTTCCAGGCACGTCGCATGGCGTTTAATATGAATATTCCAGCCAACCTAGTAGGGAAAGCTGTTAAATTAATGTTAGGTTTGTATCAAGCATTTATCGACAAAGATGCTTCTATTGTAGAAATTAATCCACTTGTTATAACTGGACAAGGAGAAGTTTTGGCATTAGATGCTAAATTTAATTTCGATGCAAATGCGTTGTATCGTCATAAAGATATTGTCGAATTACGCGATTTTGATGAAGAAGATCCAAAGGAAATCGAAGCATCGAAATACGATCTTAGTTATATTTCTCTAGATGGCAACATTGGCTGTATGGTTAATGGAGCGGGTCTTGCAATGGCTACAATGGACACAATTAGCTATTATGGCGGAAGCCCTGCTAACTTCTTAGATGTAGGTGGCGGTGCAACGGCAGAAAAAGTAACAGAAGCTTTCAAAATTATTCTTTCTGATCCACATGTAAAAGGTATTTTCGTAAACATTTTTGGCGGAATTATGAAATGTAACATTATTGCCGAGGGTGTTGTGACAGCTGCCAAAGAAATTGGCTTAGCTGTGCCATTAGTTGTACGTTTAGAAGGTACGAATGTGGAACTTGGAAAAGAAATATTAAATGCATCTGGTTTAAACATCGTTGCAGCGGATTCAATGGCTGACGGTGCACAAAAAATTGTGGGACTAGTAGGCTAAGGAAGGCAGGGAGAACAATGGCTGTATTTATTGATAAAGATACGAAGGTAATTGTACAAGGGATTACGGGCGAAACAGCGCTTTTCCATACGAAGCAAATGCTTGATTATGGTACTAAAATTGTAGCTGGTGTAACACCAGGTAAAGGTGGTCTGGAAATCGAAGGAGTGCCTGTATTTAATACTGTAGTAGAAGCTGTAGCTGCAACAGGCGCAACAACTTCAGTTATTTATGTACCCGCGCCATTCGCGGCAGATGCTATTTTAGAGGCAGTTGATGCTGAATTAGAATTAACAATCTGTATTACTGAACATATTCCTGTCCTTGATATGGTTAAGGTTAAACGTTATATGGAAGGTAAAAAGACACGTCTAGTTGGTCCAAACTGTCCAGGTGTTATTACGGCAGATGAATGTAAGATTGGTATTATGCCAGGTTATATCCATACGAAAGGGCATGTAGGAGTTGTTTCTCGCTCTGGTACGTTAACATACGAAGCTGTACACCAATTGACACAAGCTGGTATTGGCCAAACTACAGCTGTAGGTATCGGTGGAGACCCTGTCAATGGTACGAACTTTATCGATGTTTTGGAAGCGTTTAACAACGATACGGAAACATATGCAGTTGTAATGATCGGGGAAATTGGGGGTACAGCTGAAGAAGAAGCCGCTGAGTGGATTAAAGCGAATATGACGAAACCTGTCGTTGGCTTTATCGGTGGCCAAACAGCACCTCCAGGAAAACGTATGGGTCACGCTGGTGCTATTATTTCAGGTGGTAAAGGAACAGCAGCAGAGAAAATTAAAGCAATGAATGCTGCTGGTATAGAAGTAGCAGAAACGCCATCTGTCATTGGTGAAACACTTATTAAAGTAATCAAAGAAAAAGGGCTATACGAAAAGTGTAAAACCCATTAAAATGGAAGATGTAGCACGTTGTTGCTACATCTTTTTCTTTATTTAGACACGGCTTTAAAAGATAAAATAGCTACTCCCTACTTACTGTCTATAAAAGCTATGTCATGAAAGATGCGGTCATTTAATTTCTTCTATTAAAAGGAGGTTTTTAAATGATTTTATCAGTCGATACACAGAGATTACTAGCTTTACATTATATATACCCATTGCCACTTCAAAAACTTCAGCAATTATTGTCCCCGGTGGATATACTAAGTTATTTTGAAGGAGCGTCCCCCAACGAGATTGCCAAAGCATTGCAAATATCATCCCAAAGAGCGGTGGAAATATCCAAGAGTTTTCGACAAATAATGACATTTTCGTTTCGGGAAGCTTATGAACGGGCTAATATTTCCCCTATCCCTTTTCATCATCCTTTATACCCGGTGCAATTATTTGAAATATCCAGCCCACCTACTGTATTGTATGTGAAAGGTCGGTATTCTTTATTAACGAAAGAAAAACGAGTAGCCATTATAGGCTCTAGAAAGGCTACAGCTTATACAAAGACTGCTTTGGACCTAATTGTCCCGCCTCTTGTTGAACACGAATATACTGTCGTAAGCGGGCTTGCAAGAGGGGCAGATACGATTGCTCATGAGACAACGATAAAAGTTGGCGGTTCCACAATTGCAGTGCTTGGACATGGGTTTAATTTTATATACCCTAAGGAAAACCAGTCTCTCGCTGAGCATATGGCGGAGCATCAGTTACTTGTCACAGAGTATCCCCCATATATGAAGCCTGAAAAATGGCATTTTCCAATGCGTAACCGAATAATTAGTGGATTGTCCAAAGCTTTAGTTGTAACCGAAGCAGCATTAAGAAGCGGCACACTTATTACAACAGAATATGCTTTAGAGCAAGGAAAAGATGTATTTGTTGTACCGGGTCCAATTAATGCGGAGCAATCAAAAGGCACAAATAAACTACTATTAGAAGGAGCTATTCCGGTGTGCGATGGTCACGAAATCGTTGAAACACTAACTCTCTTTTCTAACAAAAATTGAAAAAAAGTTGCATTATCTTAAAATCTGTTATACATTTTGCAACAGGTAACTTAAAAAATAGCAATAGACCTCTCTAAGGGGGAGAAAATAGATGGCGGATTATTTAGTGATTGTAGAATCACCAGCAAAAGCAAAAACAATTGAACGATATTTAGGGAAAAAATATAAAGTGAAAGCGTCAATCGGGCATGTTCGTGATCTACCACGCAGCCAAATGGGCGTTGGTCCTGAAAATGATTTTGAACCTAAATATATTACTATTCGTGGTAAAGGTCCTGTTTTACAGGAATTAAAGTCTGCGGCTAAAAAAGTGAAGAAAGTATTCCTAGCGGCCGATCCAGACCGCGAGGGAGAAGCGATTGCTTGGCACCTTGCGACTGCGTTAAATATTGATATTAATTCAGATTGTCGTGTTGTTTTTAATGAAATTACAAAGGATGCGATTGTAGAATCCTTTAAAAATCCTCGTCCTATTAACATGGATTTAGTAGATGCACAGCAAACACGCCGTATTTTGGATAGACTTGTTGGGTATAACATTAGTCCGATTCTTTGGAAAAAGGTTAAAAAGGGATTATCAGCAGGACGAGTACAATCTGTAGCACTACGCATGATTATTGATCGTGAAAATGAAATTAAAAATTTCCAACCGGAAGAATATTGGACAATTGAAGGTTCTTTTGAAAAAGGTAAGAAAACGTTCGATGCGCTTTATTATGGTGATGGTAAAGAAAAAATTAAATTAACAAATGAAGAACAAGTAAAAGCTATTTTAAAAAATGTTAAAGGTACAAGTTTTGAAGTTGTCAATGTATCTAAAAAAGAACGTAAACGAAATGCAGCACCTGCCTTTACAACATCTTCTTTACAGCAAGAAGCAGCACGTAAGTTAAATTTCCGTGCTAAGAAAACGATGATGCTTGCCCAACAATTATATGAAGGTATTGATATTGGTAAAAAAGAGGGGACAGTCGGTTTAATTACTTATATGCGTACCGATTCTACACGTATTTCGGACACAGCAAAAACGGAGGCAATTGCCTACATTGAATCCAAGTACGGGAAAGAATTCATCTCCACGGAGTCGAAGCAGACTAAAAAAGCATCTAATGCACAAGATGCCCATGAGGCTATTCGTCCAACTAGCACGATCCGAACTCCAGAGGAATTAAAAGCAGTGCTTAGTCGCGACCAATTGCGCTTATATCGTTTAATTTGGGAGCGCTTTATCGCTAGTCAGATGGCGCCGGCTGTCCTTGATACAGTTGCTGTTGATTTACAAAATGGGGATGTTTTATTCCGTGCAAACGGCTCACAAGTTAAATTTGCTGGCTTTATGAAGTTATATATTGAGGGTACAGATGATCAAACTGAAGAAACAACAAAGCTTCTGCCTGAAATGGAAGTTGGCGATCAAGTAAAATCTCTTGAAATTGAGCCAAAGCAACATTTTACACAGCCACCACCACGCTATTCAGAGGCGCGTCTTGTAAAGACAATGGAAGAGTTAGGTATAGGGCGCCCGTCCACATATGCACCGACCCTCGATACAATACAGCGCCGTGGCTATGTCGTTTTAGATGCAAAACGATTTATGCCAACTGAGCTGGGAGAAATCGTGCACCAACTCGTACTAGAGTTTTTCCCTGATGAAATAAATATCGAATTCACAGCACAAATGGAGCAAGATTTGGATGCTATTGAAGAAGGTAGTCGTCAGTGGAAAGAAATTGTCCGTGAGTTTTATAAGGATTTTGAGGTCCATGTAAAGCATGCAGATGAGGCTATGGAAAAGGTTGTTATAAAAGATGAACCCGCTGGTGAGGATTGTGAGCTTTGTGGATCTCCGATGGTCTTTAAGCTTGGACGATATGGGAAATTTATGGCTTGTTCAAACTTCCCAGATTGCCGCAATACAAAAGCTATTATGAAACCTATTGGCGTAAAATGTCCTTCCTGTGAAACTGGCGAAATTGTCGAACGAAAGAGTAAAACAAAGCGTTTATTCTACGGTTGCAATCAGTACCCTGAGTGTGAATTTGTTTCTTGGGACAAGCCAATTAGTAGACCATGCCCTAAATGTAGTGCATTATTAGTAGAGAAAAAAATTAAAAAAGGTGTGCAAATTCAGTGTACGAAATGTGACTATGAAGAGACACCTACTCAATGATAGAAAGATGGTAAGAACATGACTGAACAAGTAGTAAATGTAATAGGCGCAGGTCTCGCGGGCAGTGAGGCCGCTTGGCAAATTGCTCAACGCGGTGTGAAAGTTAAACTTTATGAAATGCGTCCGGTAAAGCAAACACCAGCTCACCATACTGATAAATTTGCAGAGCTTGTTTGTTCAAACTCATTACGTGCAAATGGCTTAACAAATGCCGTAGGTGTAATTAAAGAGGAAATGCGTATTTTAGATTCTGTTATTATGAAGGCAGCAGATGCATGTTCAGTACCGGCAGGCGGTGCCTTAGCAGTAGATCGTCATGAGTTTGCGGGCTATGTGACAGACTCTGTGAAAAATCATCCTCTTGTCGAAGTAATTCATGAAGAAGTCACTGAAATTCCAGAGGGCATTACTGTGATTGCCACAGGACCGCTAACATCGAAAGATTTAGCTGAAAAAATTCAGGGCTTAACAGGTTTAGATTATTTATATTTCTATGATGCAGCAGCACCAATTATTGAAAAAGACAGCATCGATATGGAAAAGGTTTATTTAAAATCGCGTTACGATAAAGGGGAAGCAGCTTATTTAAACTGTCCTATGACAAAGGAAGAATTTGATCGTTTCCGCCAAGCGTTAATCGAAGCAGAGGTTGTGCCATTAAAAGAATTTGAAAAGGAAATTTACTTTGAAGGCTGTATGCCTATCGAAGTAATGGCTGCTCGTGGGGAGAAAACAATGTTATTTGGACCGATGAAGCCAGTAGGTCTAGAAGATCCAAAAACAGGGAAACGACCTTATGCTGTTGTTCAATTACGTCAAGATGATGCAGCAGGAACTCTTTACAATATCGTTGGCTTCCAAACCCATTTAAAATGGGGACCACAGAAGGAAGTACTGCAATTAATTCCAGGATTAGAGAATGTTGAAATCGTTCGTTATGGAGTTATGCATAGAAATACGTTCATTAATTCACCAAAGGTTCTAGAGAAAACGTATCAGCTTCGCGAGCGAAAAAATATTTTCTTTGCTGGTCAAATGACAGGTGTCGAAGGATATGTTGAATCTGCTGGTAGTGGTTTAATTGCTGGTATTAATGCGGCTCGTTTAGCATTAGGACAAGAACAACTTATCTTCCCATTTGAAACGGCATTAGGAAGTATGGCGCGTTATATAACAGAAGCACAATCGAAAAACTTCCAGCCAATGAACGTTAACTTTGGAATTTTCCCTGAACTACCACCAGGACGTCGTTCAAAACCAGAGCGTGCAGAGATGCATGCTACACGAGCAATAAGCACAATTCGTAATTTTGTGAATTCACAAACAATTTGATTGCAAAAAGCCTCTAAAAGTTGATATACTCTTAGAGGCTTTTTCTTTTTTGTAGGTAAAATGCTAATTTACACGTATTTTATTATTTTGTATGGAGATTTTCTCAAAATATAAACATTTCCACTTGCTATATGATGAAGATAGGTATAGTGTCAATATGTATGTTTTCTACATTAACGATACCCAACATGACAAACTAAAGAGATACACGAAATTGTACATTTTTTAATAGCAAGGTGTAAGTATTTGGGTTCAACACCAAACGTTAGGGATGACGTTGAAACGTATGCTAAATATAGATATTGGATTCCGTTCCGACTGGACGCCCCCGGGAAAGCGACCAGCCCGAACAAAAAACCAATCCCACGTTATGGTAATGAGCCGTCATATACAGAAGGTTTATAATAATTCGTTGGTGGTGAATCTTTTAATGTTAGTTTCGTCCCAAGATGCACTTGAACAGTTTATGCTTTATATTCAAATTGAAAAAAACTTCTCTGTTCATACAGTGCGAGAGTATGAATCGGATCTACTAGATTTTTTAGCGTTTTTGCAGGCGGAGGGCGTAAATGATTTAGCTAGTGTTGAGTATATACATGCACGTCTTTATGTGACGAAGTTGTATGATGAAAAGAGAGCAAGATCATCGGTATCAAGGAAAATCTCCTCAATATGCTCCTTCTATCGCTTCCTAAATAGACAGTACGGATTAGATGATGGGGCATTTCGATCACTTTATCATCCAAAAAAAGAATCACGTTTACCTAGTTTTTTCTACGAAGAAGAGTTGAAGCAGCTATTTGATGCGAATGTTGGCGATGATTTGAAATCATTAAGAAATACAGCTATATTAGAGCTGTTATATGCGACAGGTATTCGTGTAAGTGAGCTTACCTCTATTCAAGTAAAAGATATTGATTTCCATTATTCAATTATTAGGGTAATGGGAAAAGGGCGAAAAGAACGTATCATTCCATTCGGGCAATTTGCGAGTTTAGCTATGCAGGATTACATAGAACAAGCTCGTCCTCGATTGATGAAAAACACAAGTCATCAGCAATTGTTTGTCAACATGCGCGGTGGGGAACTTACTCCTCGAGGTGTACGTCATATTTTAACTGAAATGATTGACAAGGCCTCGCTCCATACGAAAATATATCCACATATGCTTCGCCATACTTTTGCCACACATTTATTGAATAATGGCGCAGATTTACGTACGGTGCAGGAGTTATTGGGTCACGCTCATTTAACTTCTACACAAGTTTACACACATGTAACAAAAGAGCATCTTCGTCAGACATATATGAATGCTCATCCAAGGGCATAATAAGCTAAGGAGGAAGGCAAATGGGACAAATTCATGCGACAACGATATTTGCGGTTCATCATAATGGAGCTTGCGCAATGGCAGGTGATGGTCAAGTAACCCTAGGGAATGCGGTTGTGATGAAAGGTACAGCAAGGAAGGTCAGACGTCTGTTTAATGGGCAGGTACTTGCTGGATTTGCCGGATCGGTTGCCGATGCTTTTACACTTTTTGAAATGTTTGAAGGAAAGTTAAATGAATACAATGGCAACTTACAACGTGCAGCGGTTGAAGTAGCTAAGCAATGGCGCGGTGATAAAATGCTACGTCAATTAGAGGCGATGCTACTTGTAATGGATAAAAGTACGCTTCTTCTAGTTTCAGGTACTGGAGAAGTCATTGAACCGGATGATGGGGTGTTGGCAATTGGTTCTGGGGGTAATTATGCATTATCAGCAGGTCGTGCTTTGAAAAAATATGCGGGTGATACAATGTCTGCTCGCGAAATTGCCGAAGCGGCATTAGAAACCGCTGCTGAAATCTGTGTGTTTACGAATCATAATATTATCGTGGAGGCGCTTAACTAATGACAAAAAATAATTTAACGCCAAGACAAATTACTGAGCATTTGGATCGCTATATCGTTGGACAAAATGAAGCGAAGCGAGCGGTAGCTATTGCGTTACGTAATCGATATCGTCGCTCCTTGTTAAGTGATGAGATGAAGAATGAGGTAATTCCAAAAAATATTTTGATGATTGGACCTACAGGTGTCGGGAAAACAGAAATTGCACGAAGAATTGCAAAGCTAACGAATGCACCTTTTGTGAAGGTAGAAGCAACAAAGTTTACAGAAGTAGGGTACGTTGGACGTGACGTAGAGTCCATGGTACGTGATGTAGTAGAAGCTTCTCATCGTCTTGTAAAAGAAGAAATGATGGAGTCTGTAAAGGACCAAGCAGAGGAATTGGCAAACGAAGCCATCGTTAAGCTATTGGTTCCATCCTTACGAAAAAAACAGTCTATGCAAAACCCATTTGAAATGTTATTTGGTGGGAAAGAACCACAAGCCAATGACGATTCCTCTGAAGAAACTGAAGTACGCTCCAAACGTGCGCAAATCGCTATCGATTTACGTAATGGTAAATTAGAAAATGAATGGGTTACAGTTGAAGTAACGGAACAAAATCCTTCTATTTTCGATGCGTTACAAGGAACGGGCATGGATATGTCAGCTAACAGTGGCATGCAGGATATGTTATCTAATTTGATGCCTAAAAAGCAAAAGAAACGTCGTGTACAAGTAAAAGACGCGCGTCGTATTTTAACAATCGAGGAAGCGAATAAGCTCATAGATGCAGATGAAGTTGCTCAAGAAGCTATTTCAAGAGCTGAACAGTCAGGTATTATTTTTATTGATGAGATTGATAAAATCGCTAGTAAGGATAGTAACTCCTCTGCAAATGTATCACGTGAGGGTGTGCAACGTGATATTCTGCCAATCGTTGAAGGTTCTACTGTAACGACGAAGTACGGTGCTGTAAAAACAGACTTTATGCTGTTCATTGCTGCTGGAGCATTTCATATGTCAAAACCATCAGATCTAATTCCTGAGTTGCAAGGCCGATTCCCGATTCGAGTAGAGCTTGAAAAATTAACGAAACAAGATTTTGTACGTATTTTGAAAGAGCCTGACCAATCACTTATTTTGCAGTACAAGGCTTTGTTAGAAACAGAAGGTGTGGAAATAAACTTTACGGAAGACGCGATTGAACGAATTGCAGAAATTGCAACCGAGGTCAATCAAGCGACCGATAATATTGGAGCTCGACGTTTACACACAATTTTAGAGCGTTTATTGGAAGAATTATCGTTTGAAGCTGCAGAAATTGCGCCTGCAAATATTCCGATTAATGCTGCGTATGTAGATCAAAAACTTGCGGGTATAGTAAAAAACAAAGATTTGTCACAGTTTATATTGTAATATAAGGCTGAATAGTTTCATTCAGTTGTAAAAAACTTTAGAATATTAAGTAAATACTCTTCGGATTATTTATAGGAGGAACATATAATGAATTTATTAGAAAAAACGCGTAAAATTAACTCGATGCTCCAAGCATCTGCTGGTAAGCCAGTAAACTTTAAAGAAATGGCAGATACTTTAGGAGATATTATAGACAGTAATGTTTATATTGTAAGCCGTAAAGGGAAGCTATTAGGCATTTCAATTCATCAACAAATTGAAAACGAACGTATGAAAAAGATGTTCGAAGAGCGTCAATTCCCAGAAGCGTATACACATAGCTTGTTTACAATTTCTGAAACATCTTCAAACTTAGATATTAATGACGAACATACTGCTTTCCCTGTTGAAAACAAAGAGCTATTCCAAAATGCCTTAACAACGATTGTTCCGATTGTTGGTGGTGGTGAGCGTCTAGGTACATTAATTCTTGCTCGTTTATCTTCACAATTCGAGGATGATGATTTAATTTTAGCTGAGTATGGTGCAACAGTAGTTGGTATGGAAATTTTACGTGAAAAATCTGAGGAAATTGAAGAGGAAGCTCGTAGCAAAGCTGTTGTACAAATGGCCATTAATTCTCTTTCATACAGTGAGTTAGAAGCTATTGAACATATCTTTGAAGAGCTTGATGGCCATGAAGGCTTACTTGTTGCTTCAAAAATTGCAGACCGAGTTGGCATTACACGTTCAGTAATCGTAAACGCATTACGTAAACTAGAATCTGCAGGTGTAATCGAATCTCGCTCTCTAGGTATGAAAGGTACTTACATTAAAGTACTAAACGGTAAATTCTTAAACGCATTAGCTGAAATTAAAATGAAATAATAAAACGTTCTTTCGGAACGGTATCAGGCATCTGGAATGATTTCTAGATGCCTTTTAGTTTCCTTTCAACGAATGTTTTTTGTCACGTAAGTGAAACGGCAGTTACAGAAGTCTCCTACCTCTATAGATAGTGAGATAAATGCGGATTTAAATTACAGGGCCCAAATACCCGAACCTGTCGCTATGCTTCCTCTTTTGCGCAAATAAAAAAGTGGCAGTTCTGACGAGCGCTCGGCCGGGACGGAAAGTATCCCCTCGTTTGCAAAAAGATAAAAAAATTTATTAGTAACATGAAGGCATCAGGAATAATTACGTTCCGGATGCCTTTTTGAACTTTTTCGTAATTCGACAAAGATTCGACGGAATTTTCATCCGATTTACAATGCTCTAATTAAGTCGAACTGTGATATAGTACTAAATAGGGGGGAGAAATAATCTATGTTTTAATTCTTTTTCTCATTTTCTATAGGTAAGTTTTCGACCTTTATAGACGTAATTATCATTGCTTTCTCCCTAAATTAGATTTTTTGAGTGCGCATTACTATTTGCATAAATGAAAAAAATAGATGCTCCAATTGATACTTATAGGACAGTCTAGAATAACTATTCTGAATTTTTCGTAATCTAAATGACTTGGACTTGAATAGTAAAAAGGAACTCTAATTTAGACATTGTGTCTACTGATGTTTTGTAAGAAAATGGAAGAAAATCAATCCTAAAACCGTAAACACTGTCGAAGTAGTGTAAAATAACTAGATATGTGTTGTGTTCCATGAAGCCTGTAGTAGCAAGGAGTGCGGAAGTATTGTCCTGGTTATTCGTGAATAAAAATAGGTCTGATTTACTATCAAAAAGGGACAAAAGACAATAGACACTAGGTATCATCTTAATTACAATTGTGTTATTGGATAAAAAAAGAAATACATAAATGAGGTGAATGTTTTGGATTTGTTTGGAGGAACTATTAGTAGCCTGGAAAACGGACTTTCTTATGCAACTTTGAATCATAAAACAATCGCTAATAACATTGCGAATGTCGATACGCCGAACTATAAGGCGAAAAGTGTAAGTTTTAAAGATATGTTGGAGAAAGAACAACAAATGTCCTTGTCGGCATATCGTACTGATAGTAGACATTATGATTTCGAGATTCGACAATCAACACCTGGTGTGAATAATATTAATGGCTTACGTTATCGGAATAACGGTAATGCTGTAGATATGGATGCTGAACAGACGAAGCTAGCAGAAAATCAAATTTACTACAACGCATTAATTGAACGTATGAACGGCAAGTTAAACACATTAAATACTGTTATTAAAGGAGGTAAGTAATAGATGTCTATTTTTCATGGAATGAATACCACTGCCTCAGCTTTAACAGCACAGCGTTTACGAATGGATGTCATTTCTTCAAATATGGCAGGCATGGATACGACGCGAGCTAAACAAGTGAATGGACAGTGGGAGCCATACCGTCGAAAGACTGTGACATTTACAGCGCAAGAGGGACAGTTTTCAAAGTTCTTTAATGCTGCACTTGGTAAAAACGCAAAAAGTGGCGTTGGTAACGGCGTAAAAGTTACACAAATAAAAGAGGATACAGAAACTCCTTTCAAACTTGTGTATGATCCAACTCACCCGGATGCAAATGCAGATGGCTATGTAAATATGCCAAATGTAGATCCATTAAAAGAAATGGTAGATTTAATGTCAGCCACTCGTTCCTACGAAGCAAACGTAACTGTATTGAATGCAAATAAATCCATGCTGACAAAGGCTTTAGAGATTGGAAGATAAATAAGAAGAAAGGAAGATACATAATGACAATTTCGTCCGTTTCACAAATGACACCTACGCAGGTTGTAAATGAAACAAATAAACTTAAAACGACACCTTATGAAGCACAACAGAGCTTTGCGAACTCGTTAAAGGAAGCAATATCCAAAGTAAATGATCAACAAATTACTTCTGACAATCTTACTCAAAAGTTAATTAATGGAGGAGATGTAGAGTTGCACGAAGTGATGATTGCATCTCAAAAAGCGAGCATTACATTAAATGCAACAATTGAAGTTCGCAATAAGGTGATTGAAGCTTACCAAGAAATAATGCGAATGAGTGTCTAACTTTATTTGAACAAGTGATTACAATCACTATTAAGTAAAGAATATATCCCATAATTTATATTTATTTAAATGAATGTTTGATGTAGAGGGTTGATGACTCCTTCAGGATTACGTTACAAATAATACCCTGGAGACAGAAGTGATGAAGTTTAAAAGCATCAAATCTTGTGATAATGCCTTCGTGACCAAATCATGATTGCCAAAAGTGGCTCATCGGACGCTCCTAGGAAAAAGACTAATCGAAACGGAAATCAATCCGTTATGGTGATGATATTGATTGAATGTTATGGGATACCACTGTTTTCGCGAATTATTAGATGGATAGGTTATTCACTATAACCGGAGGATCATAATGAATGAACGATTGACGAAAATAAAAAACGACACCAGCAAATTTTGGACAAGTCGTAGTAAAAAACAAAAAATTGTAATGATCGGTTCTTTAGTAGGGGTTGTAGCACTTGCTATAGGTATTACAATTTTTGCTACAAAAACTACATATGTACCACTTTATAAAGATTTATCGACAAGAGAAATCGGACAAGTGAAAGAAGCGCTAGACGCCAAAGGTGTAAAGTATGAAATTGAACCTGGAGGTACATCGATTTCAGTACCTGAAGACCAAGTAGACTCATTATTAGTGTCGTTGGCATCGGAAGGATATCCACAAACAGGATCGATTGATTACTCTTTTGCAAATAGCTCTGGATTCGGTATGACAGATAATGAGTTTAATCTATTAAAAAAAGCAGCAACTGAAACAGAAATTGCAAAGCTCATTAAAAATCTAGATGGTGTAAAAGATGCGAAGGTAATGATTAACATTCCAGAAGAGGGCGTTTTCTTAAAAGATGTTAAAGAGGAAGCGACGGCATCTATTGTTTTAAATACAGACCCTGGCTATAAATTTACAGAGCAACAAATTGCCACTATGTATAATTTAGTAGCAAAAAGTGTGCCAAATTTAAAAACGGATAATATTGTTATTTCTAACCAATTTTCTGATTACTTTGATCTGAAAGCTGCGACTACTGATGGAGCTTCAACAACGACAGCAGAAGGTCAGTTACAAGCGAAGAAATTAGTTGAGCGTGACCTACAGCGTCAAGTTCAAAATATGCTAGGCACGCTTATGGGACAAGACAAAGTAGTAGTTTCTGTGACAACAGACATTGATTTCAAAAAAGAAAATCGTGAAGAAAAACTAGTTACACCTGTTGACGAAGAGAATATGGCAGGAATAGAAATTAGTGCTCAACGTATTACAGAGCAATATTCTGGAGGTGCTGCAGCTACTGGTACACCTGAAGCAGAAACGACGACAGATAATTTCACAACTTATAACGAAGGTGTAAATGGTAATGGAGAATCTGAACGTACTGAAGAAACAATTAATAGTGAAGTAAATCGTATACGTAAAGATATCCAAGAGGCACCATATAAAATTCAAGATATGGGGATCCAAGTAATTGTTGAACCTCCGACAGGGGCTGACGCGGGAACGTTACCAAATGGGGTTCAAGAGGATATCCAGAAAATTTTAAGTACTATTGTTCGTACAACGATTTCTAAAGATGTAGCAGCTGAACTTACTCAACAGCAAATCGATGAGAAAGTTGCTGTTTCAGTACAACCTTTAAATGGTAAAGCAACAGAAACAGCTAGTGAAAAATCTGTTATTCCATGGTGGGTTTGGGTAATCGGTGGCATATTGCTAGCAGTAATATTATTGCTTGCATTCTTCATTATCCGTTCACGTAAACGTGCGCAGGAAGAAGAAGAACTTAGTATCCTAGATGAACAAGAAGAATTAATGATTGAAGATATTAATGAAGAAATTGAAACGGAAGCTACAATGCGTCGTAAGCAGCTTGAAAAAATGGCAAAAGATAAGCCAGACGATTTTGCGAAGTTACTACGTAGTTGGATTGCGGAAGACTAACTAGGAGGTTAGGCTGTGTCCAAGAAAGATAAGGAATTAACCGGAAAACAAAAGGCCGCTCTCTTGTTAATTTCATTAGGGCCTGAGGTTTCAGCCTCTGTCTATAAACATTTAACAGAAGAAGAAATTGAACGTTTAACTTTAGAGATTTCAAGTGTTAAGAAAGTAGAAGCAAATGTTAAAGAGGAAATTATTGAAGAATTCCACAATATTGCACTTGCGCAAGACTATATTACACAGGGTGGTATTGGTTACGCGAAGACAGTATTGGAAAAAGCACTTGGTGTAGAACAGGCGCAAACAATTATTAATCGCCTAACATCTTCTTTACAAGTGCGTCCATTTGACTTTGCGCGTAGAGCTGATCCAGCACAGATTTTTAACTTTATTCAAAATGAACATCCACAAACAATTGCCCTTATTCTATCTTATTTAGAAGCAGGGCAAGCGGGTGTTATTTTATCTTCATTACCACAGGAAGTACAAGCTGATATTGCTAAACGTATAGCTGTAATGGAGTCAACTTCACCAGAAGTTATTAGTGAAATCGAATCTGTTTTAGAGCGTAAATTATCATCAACTGTTACACAGGATTACACAGAAACGGGTGGCATTGACGCAGTTGTTGAAGTGTTAAATGGTGTAGACCGACAAACAGAAAAAACGATTCTCGATGCACTCGAAATTCAAGATCCAGAGCTTGCTGAAGAAATCAAAAAACGTATGTTTGTATTCGAAGATATTGTTACACTTGACAACCGTTCGATTCAACGTGTTATCCGTGATTGTGAAAATGAAGACTTATTGCTTTCAATGAAAGTTTCAAGCGAAGAAGTAAAAGATATTATTTTCCGCAATATGTCACAACGTATGGCTGAGACATTTAAAGAAGAAATGGAAATTATGGGACCTGTACGTTTGCGTGATGTAGAGGAAGCGCAATCTCGAATTGTTGCTGTCATTCGTCGCTTAGAGGATGCTGGCGAGATTATTATTGCACGTGGTGGAGGAGATGACGTCATTGTCTAGAATCATCCGTTCTGTATACACACAGTCCAATGGCGATCATGTCAAAAAAATTCAAATTCGTGACATGTTTGAGATGCAAGAGGTAGATGAAGGAGAAAATTCACTTCAAAAACAAATGACTATAGAAGAAGTGCTAGAAGAGCGCGAACGTTTATTTGCAGAGGCCAGAGCTATTTTACAGGCTGAACGTGAAGCTTTTGAACAAGAAAAGCAAATGTTCTTTCAGGAAATTGAAGTTTTAAAGCAAGGTTGGGAAGAGGAACGACCTAATCGAGTGCAAGAAGCTTATGATGAAGGATTTGGTCAAGGCTATGAGGATGGAATAAACAAAGCTACTGAAGCGATGGCACAATCTCTCCAAACGGCTAATGAAGTAATCATTCATGCAAGGGAAAATGCTCGGAAATATATTGAAGATCAAGAATCGATTATTTTAGAGCTAGGCTTAACTGCAGCAGAGCGAATTATTGATGCATCTTTAGAGCGAGACAACGAATTGTTCGTTTCAATCGTTCACAGAGGACTTAAAGAAGCGAGAGAAATGAAGGAAATAAAAATTTACGTTTCGCCAACCTACTATGCGTTAATTACTGCTAATCGGGATGAACTAGCTGAAATGTTCCCAACTGACGTACCATTTATGATTTTTGTAAATGAGGAGTTAGAAAATGAAACAGATTGTTATATTGAAACAAATCATGGCCGTATTGTTGTAAGTATTGATGAGCAATTGAATGAACTAAGATTAAAGCTACATGAAATATTAGAAAGTAAGGAATGATCTAGATGAAAACGGCTCAATTAATCGAACAAATTCCTCAAATACCAACCTTTAAAAAATTTGGTAGAGTAACTAGAGTTGTCGGCTTGATGATTGAGTCACAAGGTCCAGATAGTTCCATTGGTGATGTCTGTAAAATTCATGTGGAAACTTCTAAAAATGGCCATCAAATCATCTTAGCAGAGGTTGTAGGCTTCAAAGATGAAATTGTCGTCTTAATGCCTTTTACTTCTCTTCGGGAAATATCAATTGGCTGCCTAGTCGAAGGTACAGGGGCGCCGCTTGAGGTAAAAGTGGGCCCTGAGCTAATCGGTAAGGTACTTGATTCTATGGGGAATCCGATAGATGGAACTGTATTACCGAAAGGATTAATGACAGTTCCGACAGAGCAAGATCCACCCAATCCGCTAACGCGCCCACCTATTAATGAAAGACTTGAAGTAGGTGTTAAAGCAATTGATGGCATGCTAACAGTGGGGAATGGACAACGTGTCGGTATTTTCGCTGGTTCAGGGGTCGGGAAAAGTACATTGCTCGGTATGATTGCGCGAAATACCCAAGCAGATTTAAATGTAATTGCGCTAATTGGGGAACGTGGTCGTGAGGTTCGTGAGTTTATAGAGCGTGATTTAGGGCCAGAGGGTTTAAGTCGATCTATAGTAGTAGCTGCTACCTCTGACCAGCCTGCACTAATGCGAATAAAAGGGGCCTTTACCGCAACAGCGATTGCCGAATATTTTAGAAATCGCGGCTTAAATGTTATGTTGATGATGGACTCTGTGACTCGTGTTGCTATGGCGCAGCGTGAAATCGGTCTTGCGACAGGTGAACCACCAGCTCAAAAAGGATATACACCATCTGTATTTGCCATTCTACCTAAACTATTAGAACGTACAGGTACTAATGAGAAAGGCTCTATTACTGCCTTTTATACAGTGTTAGTAGATGGTGATGATATGAATGAGCCGATAGCAGATACGGTGCGAGGGATTTTAGATGGTCATATAGTCCTGGATCGCAACCTTGCAAATAAAGGTCAATATCCAGCTATTAATGTATTAAAAAGTGTCAGCCGTTTGATGAATCATGTGGCAGAGCCAGAGCACAAAAAGGCTGCAGAACGATTAAGGGAGCTCTATTATACATATGACAAGTCAGAGGATTTAATTAATATCGGCGCCTATAAGACAGGAACATCGAAGGAAATCGATGAAGCTATTTACTATGAACCTCTCATTACCGCCTATTTAAAGCAGGGCTATTTAGATAAGGTGACCCTAGAGGAAAGCAAGAATGAGTTAATTTCATTATCGATCGGTGGTGGAAAATAGGGTGGTAAGCTATATATATCGTTTTGAAAAAGTGTTAACCATTCGAGAGCAAGAAAAAAATGAAACAGAAATTGCCTATAAAGAATCTGTACGTTCTTTTGAAGAAATTGCAACTAAGCTATATGAATTGTTAAAAAAGAAAGAAGATTTAATAGAGTTTCAGCAGGAGCGTTTAGCTGTAGGCTCATCAATAGAAGAAGTTCATCACTATGCACGGTTTATTGATAGCCTCGAAAAAACAATTGTTGATGTACAGCAAAAAGTTGTTCAAGCTCGTGCAAAAATGACTTGGCACGAAGAAAAATTATTAGAAAAAAACTTGGAAGTACGTAAATTTGAAAAAATGCGAGAGAAAGATTTTAAAGTGTTTCAGCAGGAACAGGATCGTATTGAAGGCATTTTTTTAGATGAGATTTCATCGCTGACGTATAACAAGAGAGAAATCAGGTGATTTCATGGCGAAAACAGACAATCGACTTAAAGCAGAATTAGTAGAACAACCGCCTAAACGTAAATCAGGAGGCTTGCGAAAGTTTTTTACGTGGTTTGTAATACCTATCATGTTTGTAGCGGCAGTTCTACTTGTTGTTGCAACCCTTATGAATACGAATGTCTTTGATCTAGGAAAGAAGGCAGTTCAAAGCTTACCATTCGTTCCTTCAGAAGAACAACAAGCAAAAGATGCTGTAGTTAATAATGATTCAAAGGTTGTAAAGTTACAGGCCGAAATACAAGAAAAAGAAGCAGAAATCGTACAGCTTCAAAAAAAGATGGATACGGCAACAACTGAAAAAGAAAAGTTAACGACAGAAAATGAACAGCTGAAATTTGAAATGGAGAAATTAAATAGGGAGCAAAGTGATGTAAAGCGTGATTTTACTGATATTTTAAAAACATTTGATAAAATGTCTCCTAAAGCAGCAGCGCCCGTTCTTATTAAAATGAGCGATACGGAAGCACTTCGTATTTTAACAAACTTAAAACCAGATAAATTAGCTGCGATTTTAGAAAAAATGGATCCACAAAATGCAGCGAAATATACAGAAATGATGGCTAAACAATAAGAAAATCTGAAAGGAGGTGAAAAAAATGGATGTAGCAATGATGCAAATGATGTCTAAGCCTATTTCAACTAAAACAGCAGCTACAAAACCTACAACATCAGTCGATTCCAATATGACTAATGGACCATCGAACAAGTTTGGATCTGTTTTTGGACAGATTATTTCTTCTTCAAATCAAATACAGCAGCCTACACAGTCAGTAGATACAAAAGATACCTCTGATTTGACAGCAGTTTTAAATGCTGAATCTATAGAAGACGTACTAGACTTACTAGAGATTCCACACGACGATGGTTTGTTAATGCTGCAAATTGGTGATGAAGGCAAAGCTGTTGCAATAGATGAAATGTTAAACCTGGATAACCTAATGGATGCATTGGGGATCGATGCTGAGCAGCTTCAAAAATTAGTACAACAGTTGCTAGGCGAAGATAAAGAAGCACAAGATGTTTGGGAGCTTTTAGCACTAGTAGACGCTCAGGCGCCAATGCTTCAAACGCAAATCGTAGCAGCTTTACAAGGTGAAGGACAAGTGACTCTAAAGGAAGCAGCGCCATTACTTCAAGTGTTAAAGTTAACACAATTAATGGGGCAAAAAACGGACTTAACAGCATCACAAGAAAACTTGCTAACTGACATAAAAAGTCTTTTGACAACGATTCAAACACAAGTAGAAACGACTCTATCTGAACAGCAAGTAACAACTAAAACAACAGTGACACTTCCGTTGCAGGGCTTCCAAAAAGTAGTGCAACAAGTTCAGGTTACAAAGCAGACAGATACAAGTGCTAATGAAATGGTGACTTCTAATACAGTCCAAACGAAAGCAGACACGTTCCAAGTGACACTGCCAGCAGCAAAGCCAGCACAGTCTGAGGCATTTTTGAAAGAGATGCAAGCAATCATTAATAGAGCCCAAATCTCTAATGCACAAGGTATTACACGTTTAACATTGAAATTGTATCCAGAAAATCTAGGAACAATACGTATCGAGCTTGTGCAAAATGACGGTGTCCTGACAGCAAGACTACTTGCTTCAACAGCTCAAGGACGTGAATTACTTGATAGTCAGGCACATCAATTAAAGCAAGCCTTTGTACAGCAAAACATTCAAGTTGATCGACTCGATATTGCTCAATCATTGCAAGACGCAGATCGCCAACAACGTGACCAAAGCTTCTTCAACAATTTCTTTAAGCAACAACAGCAAGAAGAGCAAGAGCAAAAAAACGACGATGATGATGAAGGTAAATCATTTAGTGACTATTTAATAAGTGAGGAGGTGTGAGCGTGGCAGATACAACGACTAATACAAAACCGGTAAATACAAAACCGGTAAATACAAACGTAACAGAGGACTTATATTATTCCAACTATAAGAAGCCAACGAAGCAAACGGGTAATAGTGAACTTGGCAAGGATGCGTTCCTACAATTATTAATTACGCAATTACAACACCAAGATCCAACAAATCCAATGGATGACCGAGAGTTTATTTCTCAAATGGCTCAGTTCTCTTCGCTAGAGCAAATGCAAAATATGACAAAAGCGATGGGATCATTACTTGCCTCACAGCAGCAAACACAGCTTATGAATTATACATCATTTGTTGGTAAGGAAGTAAAATGGCATGAGCTAACAGATAAGCTAGATGACAAAGGCAAACCGGTTATTAATGAGGGAACCGGCACAATTAAATCGGTGAAGTTTGTTGAGGGTAATGCAGTGTTTGAACTAGCTGATGGTAAAGAATTAACGCCTGGTAATATTTCAGCTATTTTAGGCGGTTCAAGTGAATCAGAATCTCCACTTGTACAAGCGAGCAAACTAATTGGTAAAAAAGTTACGTATATGGACGGCGAGCAAGAACTACAAGGACGTATCGTTTCTGTAACGAATAAAGATGGCGTCATTCAATATGTCTTAGACAATGACAAAAAATTAACAGCTAAAGAATTTACCGTAATTAGCGAATAAAGGTGGAGAACAATGATGGATAAATTTTCAATACATCGTGTACCATTGCATCCATCTATTCGCCAGACACAACCTAAGCCAATAAACGCACAGCAATCGTTTAAAGCGCATTTGCAAGAAGCTACCAATCAACAAGAGTTAAAAGTGAGCAAGCATGCCCATGAACGTATTATGGAGCGTAAAATAGCGATTTCTGAACAAGAATGGCAGGCTGTATCGGACAAGGTATTTGAAGCGCACTCAAAAGGTGTCAAACAACCATTAGTCTTGATGGATCAAGCAGCTCTAATTGTCAGTGCTAAAAACGCAACTGTCATTACAGCGATGGACCGCACGGAAGCAAAGCAGCAAATATTTACAAATATAGATGGCACGATCGTGCTATAAGGGCTGGACCTTTGAAAGGAAGCCTAGGTGTGCTGATTGATGGAGGCACACAATATAAATGAAGGGAGAACGACATTATGTTACGTTCTATGTATTCAGGTATTTCAGGTCTTAAAAACTTCCAAACAAAACTAGACGTTATTGGTAATAATATTGCTAACGTTAATACAGTTGGTTTTAAAAAGGGGCGTGTTAATTTTAAAGATTTAATGTCTCAAACACAAGCAGGCGCATCAGGGTCTACTGCAACGCGTGGAGGAGTAAACCCACAACAAGTAGGTTTAGGTTCACAACTAGCAGCTATCGATACTATCCACGGTGGCGGATCTTTACAGAGTACAGGGCGTGGACTGGATTTAGCTATTGAAGGCGATGGTTTCTTTATGGTGGCTGATGCGAATGGCGCTCCAGACGAAACTTCTGGCTTTATTGATGAAGATGGATTCAATAACACGTTATTCACACGTAATGGTATTTTCTACATGGACAACAATGGCTACTTAGTAAATGCAGATGGGAAATATTTAGTTGGAGTCACTGCGGGTAAAGATATTGTTACCGAGAAGGATGATAAAGGTATTTTACCGGATGATGCACCAAATGCATCTGGTGATGAAGGTGCTAATTTATTTGATGATGCAGGAGTGTTAACACCTGCTAATGGTACTGTAGGACCTATTCGGATCCCGACAACAGCTAAAGAAGTAAATATCGGACCTGATGGTAAAATTACTTATCAAGATTTAAACGGTGATCTACAGTGGGCTGGACAGCTGGTAATGGCTAAATTCCCGAACGCTGGTGGTCTTGCTAAAGCAGGCGGTAATTACTATCAACAAACTACAAACTCTGGTGTAGCATATGCACAAGTAGCAACTGTAGCAGGTATGGGTAAAGTTGTTGCGGGAGCGGTAGAAATGTCTAACGTCGATCTTTCTGAAGAATTTACTGAAATGATTGTGGCGCAACGTGGTTTCCAAGCCAATACACGTATTATCACAACTTCTGATGAAATTCTTCAAGAGCTTGTGAATTTAAAACGCTAAGTTTTATAAAGTAGATTTTAGTAAGAGATATATACTTCATATAGTCATACAGGTAAAGAAAATACTAGTTAGATTACAAAGTGCTCAAAACTAAAACATAATTTCATATGAGGGAGGGTCGGGCCGGCTCTCGTGCTAGACCCGGCCCTATTTCAATGATTGAATTAACACGTTTAAATGGCAAAGCATTTACATTGAATGCTTTATACATAGAAACGGTCGAATCTTTTCCGGATACGACCATTACATTAACGACTGGAACTAAAATCATTGTTTTACAGAGTGAAGATGAGGTGCGACAAAAGGTAACAGCCTTTTATAAAAATATACAAATACTATCAAACCCGCATCTACGAGGTGAAGAAGATGAAGAATAACAAAATGTTAACGATGATTATCATCGTACTAGTAGCAATCATACTTATCGGGGGTATTTGCTTTGCATTGTTTACCCAATTTAATAAGCCTGCAAAGTCTCTTGAGCCAACTATTGATGAAATCGTAGAAGCTTCTGTTGAAATTCCAGAAATTACTACAAATCTAGCGGATAACAAAGTTGTACGCTTTTCGTTAAAAATTCAAACATCAAGTAAAGATGCTGCTGCTGAATTAACGAAGCGTGATTTCCAAGTGAAAAATATTGTTATTCAAGAGCTTTCCGAGATGGAGCAAAAAGATTTAGAAGGTAAGCAAGGCAAACAAGTTTTCCAAAAATCATTAAAAACAAAAATTAATGAATTGATGCAAGAGGGAGAAGTTCAGGAAGTTTATTTTACCTCCTTCATCACCCAATAATTAAAGAAACTGCTTGAAATGGAGGTGGGCAAATGGCAGGAGATGTGTTATCTCAATCCGAGATAGATGCGCTGCTTTCCGCAATATCAACCGGGGAAATGTCAGCGGACGACATGAAAAAAGAGGACGAGGGGCGCAAGGTTAAAGTGTATGACTTTAAACGAGCACTTCGTTTCTCAAAAGATCAAATCCGAAGTTTGACCCGAATACATGAAAATTTTGCACGATTACTGACAACCTTCTTTTCTGCACAGCTAAGAAGCTATGTGCAGATTACTGTTGCATCAGTAGACCAAATACCATTTGAAGAGTTTGTACGTTCGATTCCGAATATGACACTCATTAATGTGTTTGAAGTGCCACCATTAGATGGTAATATATTGATGGAAATAAACCCGAACATCGCCTACTCGATGTTAGATCGTTTAATGGGCGGTAGTGGGGCGAGTCATAGTAATGTGGATAACTTAACAGAAATTGAAACTAAAATTATGACAAACCTTTTTGAACGTTCATTCGACAATTTACGCGAGGCATGGGAAAATGTTGCGGAAATTGATCCAATCTTAGTGGAACTTGAGGTCAACCCTCAATTTTTACAAATGATTTCACCAAATGAAACAGTTGTCGTTATTTCTTTAAATACGATTATTGGTGAGACAAGCGGTATGATTAATATTTGTATCCCGCATGTTGTATTGGAGCCAATTGTTCCAAATCTTTCTGTTCGTTACTGGATGCAGACTAATACAAAAGAGATGTCTCCAGAGCAAACAAAAATGCTTGAAACACGTGTGAAACAAGCAAAACTACCTGTTTCCGTTGAACTAGGTATTACAGACATTACCATTGAGGATTTCCTCACAATGCAAGTTGGAGATGTTATTCAATTAGAACAAAAAATTGAAGATCCACTACTGTTAAAAGTAGGCACATTACCGAAATTTACAGTTCAACCAGGAAAACAAGGCAAAAAATTAGCAATCCAGATTATCGACCCTTTGAAAGGAGGAGACGAAGATGAGTGATGAAATGCTCTCCCAAGAAGAAATTGAAGCGTTATTAAGGGGCGAAACGTTGGAAGATAAAAACAGCGGCACTGAAGCTTCTACAAATGAGGAAATTAATGATTTAAAAGTAGAGGATTACCTCGATTCGTTTGCCCAAGATGCATTAGGTGAGGTAGGAAATATATCTTTTGGTAGCTCTGCCACTGCACTTTCAGCGTTACTAGGTCAAAAAGTAGATATTACTACCCCAAGTATTTCAATGATTAACCGAAATAAATTAGAAGAGGAATTTCCTCATCCTTATGTAGCCGTACAGGTTGAATATACAATCGGGTTAACAGGTATGAATTTGCTTGTTATTAAGCAATCCGATGCAGCAATTATTGCTGATTTAATGTTAGGTGGAGATGGCTTAAATCCAAAACCAGATTTAGGTGAAATTCAGCTAAGTGCCGTGCAAGAAGCTATGAATCAAATGATGGGTTCTGCGGCTACTTCAATGTCGACAGTATTTAATAAAAAAGTGGATATTTCTCCACCTACTATTGATTTAATGAATATTTCTCAAAACGAAGGACGAGAAAATATTCCTGAAGATGATTTACTCGTAAAAGTATCGTTCAGATTGAAGATTGGTAATTTAATTGATTCGAATCTAATGCAATTATTGCCGCTGAAATTTAGCCAAAACATTGTAAAATCTCTGTTAGGAGAAACAGAATCAATCGGGGAACCTGTAGCTGCAACAATAGCACCTGAAGCGCCAGTAGCTCCTGCGCCTGTACAACAACAAGCGACTATGCAACCACAAGCGCCAGTAGCACCACAGCCTGCGCAGCCAGTATATCAACAGCAGACAGCTCCTGTGCAGCAACCAATGTATCAAGAGCAACAGCAGATTCCTCAAGCAACAAGACCTATGCAACCGGTCAATGTTCAACAAGCACAGTTTGCTAGTTTTGATCCAAATGTTATCTCGCAATCTGAAGCTAGAAATTTAAATATGCTACTTGATATTCCGTTGCAAGTTACTGTAGAGTTAGGACGTACAAAGCGTTCTGTAAAAGAGATATTAGAACTATCTAGTGGTTCGATTATTGAACTAGATAAATTGGCTGGTGAACCAGTTGATATTTTAGTAAATAGCCGTTTAATCGCTAAAGGTGAAGTCGTTGTTATTGATGAAAACTTCGGTGTCCGCATTACAGATGTTTTAAGTCAAGCAGAGCGTTTAAATAATTTAAGATAGTTTCAATTGGAGGAGTTAACCATGTCTAAAAGAATTTTGATTGTTGATGATGCCGCATTCATGCGCATGATGATCAAGGATATTTTATCGAAAAATGGATTTGAAGTTGTTGGAGAGGCTGCTGATGGTTTACAGGCAGTTGAAAAGTACAACGAATTAAAGCCAGATCTAGTAACAATGGATATTACGATGCCAGAAATGGACGGTATTGCAGCTCTTAAAGCAATTAAAGGTTCAGATCCAAATGCAACTGTAATTATGTGTTCGGCAATGGGACAACAAGCAATGGTAATCGATGCAATTCAAGCTGGTGCGAAAGACTTTATTGTGAAACCTTTCCAAGCTGATCGTGTAATTGAAGCGATTCAAAAAGCTCTAGGATGATTGAATGCAAATGTTAAAATCATTTCGTCTAACGATGATTTTCGCATTTCTTGTATCCTTCCTGTTTTTGTACCCTACAACGACTTCTGTATATGCAGAATCTAACACGACTTCTGTGAGCGACTGCATCAAAAACGGAGATTGTGAAGAAGATAGTACTCCAGCCGCTAAGAAAGATTCAGAGTCACAGGCGGCTGGAGATGTATCTACGTGGGAATACATAAAAATGGTGTTGGCGCTTATTTTTGTTGTAGCTTTATTTTATGGATTAATGAAGTTTTTAAATAGAAGAAATTTAAACTTTCAACGTAATCAATTAGTACAAAATTTAGGCGGTTTATCGTTAGGTGCCCAAAAGTCGGTACAACTATTACAAGTAGGTAAAACACTCTATTTAGTTGGGGTCGGTGAGGATGTCCAGCTATTACGTGAAATTACTGATCCGGATGAAGTGGCAACACTTTTAGCGCTATATAATGAACGACAAGAACTTGCAGCAACATCACCGTATATTGCAGAAGTATTATCTAAATTTAAGAAAAAAAATAATGAAAGTTCATCAGTACAGCAAAAACAAAACGCTTTTGGTGAGCTGTTCGAAAAAAAGATTTCCGAAATTAAACAGGAGCGCAGTGAAGAACTGGAGAAATGGAAGCAAAAGGAGAATGATGATAAATGAATGATGTAATCAGTGTTTTTTCCAACAGCGACCCGACAAATGTCTCTAGCGCAGTGAAGCTGCTCTTGATGTTAACAGTTCTTTCACTAGCACCTAGTATTTTAATTTTGATGACATCGTTCACACGAATAGTTATCGTATTATCGTTTGTTCGTACTGCGTTGGCGACACAGCAAATGCCACCGAACCAGGTCATTGTAGGACTTGCCTTGTTTTTAACTTTCTTTATCATGGCCCCAACATTTCAAGAGGTCAATAAAGAGGCATTACAGCCATTATTTTCTGAGGAAATTGGCATTGAAGAGGCGTATGATCGAGCCAGTGTACCGTTTAAAGAGTTTATGAGTAAGTATACAAGGCCAAAGGATCTGAATTTATTTTTAAAGTATAATCAAGCAGAAACACCAGCATCTGTAGAAGAAATTCCACTGACAATGCTAGTACCTGCTTTCGCATTGAGTGAGATTAAAACAGCATTTGAAATTGGCTTTATGATTTTTATTCCATTCCTAGTAATCGACATGATTGTCGCAAGTACGCTAATGTCGATGGGGATGATGATGTTACCACCGGTTATGATTTCATTGCCGTTTAAGATTTTATTATTTGTACTCGTTGACGGTTGGTATCTTGTGATGAAATCATTACTACAAAGTTTTTAGGGGATGATACAGTATGACAGGTGAATTGGTTATTTCCATTGCAGAGCGTGCCATTATGGTTATCCTTCTAACAAGCGGTCCGCTACTATTAGTTGCTTTAATCACTGGTTTAGCGGTAAGTATTTTTCAGGCAACAACATCGATTCAAGAGCAAACTTTAGCATTCGTGCCAAAAATCATCGCTGTATTAGCAGCCATCGTATTTTTCGGTCCTTGGATGTTATCACAAGTGACTAGCTATGCGAGAGACATTTTTGAGAATTTAACGCGTTATATAGGGTGAGTAGATGAATGAATTAATCCCGCATTTTACGGTTTTCTTATTAGTGCTTGTGCGCGTATCGGCATTTTTTGTCACGGTGCCTTTTTTCTCGTACAGAACGATTCCGCCACAAGTTAAAATAACGCTCGCATTAGTTTTAGCTTGGATGATGTATTACACAATTGACGTCGAACCATTTGTATTTAATGGTGATTACATACTTTTAGTGATGAAAGAGGCACTTATTGGACTGTTACTCGGTTTAGTAGGCTATATCATCATGTCGGCAATTCAAATTGCCGGAAGCTTTATAGATTTTCAAATGGGTTTTGCTATTGCCAATATTATTGACCCGCAAACAGGTGCACAAAGTCCATTGATAGGACAGTTTTTTAATACGCTAGCATTACTTTTTCTACTAGCTATAAATGGACATCACATGATTCTCGATGGAATTTATTATAGTTATCAATTTTTACCGATGGATCAAGGATTTCCTAATTTCGCAAATGATCATTATATAGAGTTTATCATCACAAAATTTACAGCTGTTTTTGCGATTGCCTTTCAAATGGCTGCTCCTGTTGTAGCTACTTTATTTTTAGTCGACTTAGCACTAGGAATCACGGCGAAAACTGTACCGCAATTAAATATTTTTGTTGTTGGTTTTCCTATTAAAATTGGGGTTAGTTTTCTAGTGTTATTTACCATGATGGCTGTAATGGTTCAAGTGATACAAAAGCTTATTACAATTATGATTTATGCGATGCGTGATGTAATGGCTATTTTAGGTGGTGGGTAAAATGTTGCTACTACTGGATTTAGATTTACAGTATTTTGCGGGAGAAAAAACGGAAAAGGCGACGCCCAAAAAACGACAAGATGCTCGAAAAAAAGGTCAGGTAATCAAGAGTCAGGATATTTCCAGTGCAATTGTCATGCTCATGGTATTTATCTTTTTATACTTCTTTGCAGGTTCACTGCTAGATGATCTTTTAGCTTTTTTTAAGCAAACTTTTATTCAGAACATACGCGTAGAAACACTAACAATTGATAGTGTGATGCGCTTATTTACAGAAACATTGGCGCAAATGGCTTTTGTTATTGGTCCAATTATGGGAATTGCATTTGTTGGAGCGTTAGCAGGTAACTTTCTACAGTTCGGTTTTCTATTTACATTAGAACCGATGAAGTTTGATTTGAAAAAAATGGACCCGATTAAAGGGCTGAAAAAAATATTTTCTGTTAAAGCCATTATAGAGCTTATAAAGTCAGTATTAAAGATTGGCTTCATCGGTGGCGTTACGACAATTATAGTTTGGACAAATTTACCGAAAGTTTTGGCGTTATCCTTTAAAAGCCCATGGATAACTCTTATTACCGTGGGTAAGCTTGTTGGTATTATGGGGATTGCTGCTTCGCTAGTCTTACTATGTGTATCCCTTTTAGACTGGATGTATCAAAAATTTGATTACGAAAAAAATCTTAAAATGTCTAAGCAAGATATTAAAGATGAATATAAAAATAGTGAGGGGGATCCGCTGATAAAATCGAAAATTAAGCAACGCCAACGCGAAATGGCGATGCGTCGAATGATGTCAGAGATTCCAAACGCCGATGTAGTCATCACTAACCCAACTCACTATGCGATTGCCCTCAAATATGATGAGGAAAGTATGGAAGCCCCACGCATTGTTGCCAAGGGTACAGACTTTATCGCTCAAAAAATTAAAATGATTGCGAAAGAACATGATGTGATTATGGTTGAAAACAGGCCATTAGCACGAGCAATGTACGATCAAGTAGAAATCGGTGATCAAGTACCAGAAGAGTTTTTCAAAGCAATAGCCGAAGTGCTTGCTTATGTTTATCGAATTAAGCGGAAAATTTAAAGCTTTTTGTAGGAGGGACACAAATGAAAGTTCGCGATATAGGGGTTTTAGGTGCGGTTATTTTAATCGTTGCGATGCTCATCATTCCTCTTCCTCCGTGGATGTTAAGTTTCTTAATCGTCATTAATATTACATTAGGATTAATCGTACTGTTAACAGCAATGAGTATGAAGGAAGCGTTAGACTTTTCTATTTTTCCTTCAGTTATTTTATTGTTAACTTTGTTCCGGCTCGGACTGAGCGTTTCTACAACACGTGCCATTTTAGCCAAAGGTGATGCTGGTGCGGTTGTTGAAACGTTTGGTGATTTTGTAGTCGGTGGGAATGTACTAGTTGGTTTAGTTGTATTCTTAATTCTTGTGTTAATTCAGTTTATCGTTATTACAAAAGGAGCGGAGCGTGTAGCTGAAGTAGCAGCACGTTTCACACTGGATGCGATGCCAGGTAAACAAATGAGTATTGATGCTGATTTAAATGCAGGAGTTATTTCTGAAAAGGAAGCACGTGAACGACGCGAAAAAGTAGCGGGTGAAGCGGACTTTTACGGAGCGATGGATGGTGCCACAAAATTCGTAAAAGGGGATGCCATTGCCTCGATGGTCATGGTTATTATCAACTTATTATTTGGTATCATCATCGGTGTTGCGCAAATGGGTCTTCCATTTGCAGATGCAGCGAATCATTTTTCTAAGTTAACAGTTGGGGATGGTATTGTCTCACAAATTCCTGCGCTACTCATCTCTACTGCGACAGGGATTGTCGTAACACGTGCATCTTCTAAGGGAAGTCTTGGTGAAGATATTACAGGGCAGCTTTTTGCTCAAGCGAAACTGCTTTATGTAGCTGGTGGAACAATACTTTTACTTGGATTTTTCACACCTATCCCTCTATGGATAACACTTCCAATTGGTTGTTCGCTAATTGCTGGTGCTTATATGATGGATCATAAGAAACCAGAGGATGAAGAAGAATTACTTGAAATTGAGGAAGAAGTGGCAACAGACGGCATGAAGAGCCCTGAAAACGTTGTGAATTTATTAAATGTGGACCCAATCGAGTTTGAATTCGGCTATGGTTTAATACCTTTAGTAGATGCTGCTCAAGGTGGAGATTTATTAGATCGAGTCATTATGATACGTCGACAGTTAGCATTAGAATTAGGGATTGTCATTCCGGTTGTTCGTATTCGCGATAATATTCAATTACAACCAAATGAATATCGAATTAAAATAAAGGGTAACGAAATGGCACGTGGTGAACTTCTACTTGATCATTATTTAGCAATGAGCCCAGGAGATGATGATTCCATCGAAGGAATTGACACAGTTGAACCGTCATTTGGTTTACCTGCAAAATGGATTACTGAGCAAGTGAAAGAAGATGCCGAAATGTTCGGCTACACAGTTGTTGACCCACCGAGCGTAGTGTCGACCCACTTAACCGAAATGATTCGAGCAAATGCTTATGAATTACTCGGTCGTCAAGAGACGAAGCAGTTAATTGATCATTTACGTGAAACACATCCAATTTTAGTCGAAGAGCTGACGCCTACACCGTTATCGACTGGAGAAATTCAAAAAGTACTAGGTAAACTCCTACGAGAAAATGTTTCAGTGCGAAACTTACCAATTATTTTTGAAACGCTAGCAGACTATGCAAAGTTAACAAGCGATACCGATATATTAACGGAGTATGTACGTCAATCATTGGCACGTCAGATTACTTCTCAATACGTAGGAGACAACCCGTCATTAAAGGTGATAACTGTTTCGGGTAAAGTAGAGAAAATGATTGCTGATAGTATACAACAAACTGATCACGGAAATTACTTAGCGATGGATCCGCAAGATTCTCAAACTGTTTTGGAGATTATTGCTGCAGAAGTAGAACGCGTTTCCTTTATGGAACAATCTGCTATTATCTTATGCTCTCCAGCAGTTCGTATGTATTTACGTCAACTAACGGAGCGTTATTTCCCGCAAATTCCAGTTCTATCATACAATGAACTTGATGCTACAGTTGAAATTCAAAGTGTTGGGGTGGTGAATGTTGAATGAAAATGAAAAAATATTATGCATCTTCCATACCAGAAGCGATGAAGCTTGTACGTGCTGAATTAGGTGAGGACGCTGTCATTTTGAATTCGAAAGTAGTCGTTACAAAAAAGTTTTTTGGAATCATTAAAAAGAAAAGTTTTGAAGTTGTTGCAGGGATTGATTCAATGGAGCCAGGTAATGTGGCTCCAGCACCTGTAGCTTTACCTATAACAACAGCTAAAAAAGAAAATGTAAGGTTACAAGAGATTACGAATGCTGTGCAAGCTAAAACGCACCAAGTACAGCTACAGAATGAGGTGCCCTTGCATGAGGAAGCTGGCATTTCTGAAGATTTGAGGAAGGAAATCGCAGATTTAAAATCTTTAATGCATTCTATGCATAAAAAGACTATCCAAGATCAATATCCCGATGAACTCTTACCCTTCATTGAATACTTAAGACAGCAGGAGCTAAGTGAGGAGCTCATCACAACGATTGGTGATGAGCTTTTTACGCATTTCAGAGAAGCGTCAGAAATCAATTTTTCTCAATGTAAGATGGTTACGAAAAATTTATTGCGTAAAGAGCTAGAGAATCTCCCAGTCGGGGGCTTATCCTATGACAAAAAATATATTAATGTTCTAGGTCCAACAGGTGTCGGAAAGACTACGACAATTGCTAAAATGGCAGCTAGAGCAGTTTTAGAAAAAAAGAAAAAAATAGGATTTATCACGACAGATACTTACCGTATTGCTGCAATTGAGCAATTAAAAACGTATGCTGGACTGTTACAAGCTCCTGTGGAAATTGCCTATAATGCAACAGATTTTGAACAAGCAATCCATCGTTTGTCCCATTTAGATTTAGTGTTTATAGATACAGCTGGTCGCAATTATAAAGAGGTAAAATATGTAGACGATTTACAGCGTCTCATAAAATTTGATGATCAAGCTGAGTCCTTCTTAGTACTTGCTATGACAACGAAAGAAAAGGATATGGCAAATATTGTAGAGCAATTTAAGCAATTACCAATTGAAAAATTCATTTTTACAAAAATTGATGAAACAAATTCTATTGGCACAATGATTAATTTAATGATTAAATATAATAAAGGACTTGCTTACTACACGAATGGTCAAGAAGTACCAGAAGATATTGAGGAAGCTGACCTAGAAGCAGTACTAAATTTATTTTTTCAAGGTGAAGAAAAATGAGAGACCAAGCTGAAACATTACGCTTGAAAATGTTAAAACAGCAAGGCGAATTAGGCAGGGCAATTGCGGTTGTAAGTGGAAAAGGTGGAGTTGGTAAAAGTAACTTCACGATGAATTTTGCCATTACAATGGCCAATAAAGGGAAAAAAGTTATCATCGTTGATATGGATATTGGTATGGGGAATATCAATATTTTAATTGGAAAAAATGCATCCTATAGTTTAAAAGATTACTTAGAAGGAAATAAGTTGCTAGATGAGGTAATATTTGAAGGCCCTTACGATTTAAAGTATATTTCAGGCGGGTCTGGTATGTCGGGCGTCTTAGAATGGTCAGAGATTATGTTTGATCGACTCATTCATGCATTTGAGCAGCTTCAAAAAAGCTTTGATTACATCTTATTTGATATGGGAGCAGGTGCAACGAACTGGTCATTAGATTTACTAACTTCTATAGATGAAATCATTGTTTTATCAACAGCAGAGCCAACTTCTATAACAGATGCCTATTCAATGATGAAATATATTCATACGAGAGATGTAGACAAGCAATTTTATATACTGTGTAATCGAGCTTATAGTAAAGAAGAAGGACTAGAAACTAATGAACGACTGAAGCGTACGATGAAACGTTTTTTGGACAAAGAGGTTACGGTATTAGGCTCATTACCTGAAGATTCTGTTGTGCGTAAGGCTGTGCGTGAGCAAGTGCCTTTTTCACTTGCCTATCCAGACGCGCATATTACAAAGACGCTGCATCTTATAGTGGCACGTTTTATGGAATACCGTGTGGAGGAAGTTCATGCACATGATCAGTCAGCGGGTAATTTCTTAACTAAATTAAGAAGTATTTTTTCGAAAGGGCGTGATTAATTGGACTTTTTACATAAAAGCAAGCTATTAGTTGTTGATGATTCTGCTTTTATGAGAAAGCTAATTAGTGACTTTTTTGTTGGCAACTCGAAGGTTGAAGTAGTTGGAACAGCACGAAATGGGAAAGATGCGATAAAGAAGATTCAATCATTGCAGCCAACAGTTGTGACAATGGATATTGAGATGCCTGAAATGAATGGGCTTGATGCTTTAAAAGAAATTATGACTATATGTCCAGTACCTGTTGTCATGCTCTCAAGTACAACTCAACGAGGAGCGGAAAATGCCTTGTCAGCAATTGAACTTGGTGCAGTAGATTTTGTCGCAAAGCCGAGCGGAACAATTTCGCTTGATTTACATAAAATCCAAACCGAGCTTGTTCACAAAGTTGAACAAGCATCATTGGTACCTATTTCAAAATTAAACAAACCTTCTGGTAGTAAAAGACAACAAGAACATTTATTAATAGCGAGTACTGTTAGACGAGAATCTTTTAATGAAGGCATAGTGGCTCCTCCTGTCAATGTTTTTCCGACAAGGGCAGAATTATCAAAGCCACATGTTGAATGGAATAAAGTAGGGCGGAAAATTGTACTGATTGGGACTTCTACCGGCGGACCTAGAGCATTACAAGAAGTAATAACAAAAATCCCAAAATCAATTCAAGCACCAATTTTAATTGTCCAGCATATGCCAGCAGGATTTACAAAATCTCTTGCAACTCGTTTGGATCAATTGAGTGAGATTACCGTAAAGGAAGCTGAGCAAGGAGATATTCTTCAAAATGGCACGGCGTATATTGCACCTGGTGGGTATCATTTAAAACTTAAAAAAGTAGGTACCTCCTTTGGCATAGTTCTTGATAACAATGAACCACCTAGATCTGGACATCGCCCTTCTGTAGATGTCATGTTTGAAGATGTCAGCCAATTTAATGATTTTGATAAAGTGGCAGTTATTATGACAGGTATGGGCCATGACGGCTCTGATGGACTAAAAGCACTAAAAAGTACTGGAAATGTGATGGCAATCGCTGAGTCAGCTGAAACTTGCATAGTGTATGGTATGCCGAAAGCAGCAGTGGAAACGCAGCTTGTCGATGAAGTAGCAGATGTAGATGATATTGCACAAACAATAATGAAATATTTGCCTTAAAGGGGTGTCCTCTTATGGAAGTCAATCAATATTTAGAGATGTTTATTGAAGAAAGTAAAGACCATTTACAAGCGTGTAGTGAACATTTATTAGAACTAGAAAAAAATCCAGACGATTTGGCGATTGTTGGAGAAATATTCCGCTCTGCGCATACATTAAAAGGTATGTCTGCGACAATGGGCTTTGAAGATTTAGCAGATTTAACCCATAAAATGGAAAATGTGTTGGATGCGATTCGAAATGAGAAAATCCATGTTTCTCCAGAAATTTTGGATGTTGTCTTTGAGTCTGTTGACCATTTAGAAGAGATGGTGATGGACATTGCAAATGGCGGAGATGGAAAACGTGATGTATCTTCAACTGTTGCTCAATTAAAGCGTATTGAATTAGGTGAGGAAGCAATTCCTGAAGTAGTAACTGCTGAAACACCAGCTACAGCTGTAGCAAGTGTGTTAGAGTATGACGGCTTTGAACAAACAGTTATTGCTCAATCTACTGAACAAGGATTCAATGCATTTGAAATTTCAGTGCGATTACGTGAGGACTGTCTTTTAAAAGCAGCACGAGTATTTATGGTGTTTGAGATTTTAGAAAAAGATGGAGATGTTATTAAATCAAATCCATCTGTAGAAAAGCTTGAAGACGGACAGTTTGACCAACAATTTTATGTAGCTTTCGTAACGAAAGAATCTGCTGAAGCTATGCAGAAAAAGATTATGAGTGTTTCAGAAGTTGAAGAAGTGATTGTCGCAACTATTGAGACACCAACTACAGCTGTAGCAAGTGTGTTAGAGTATGACGGCTTTGAACAAACAGTTATCGCACAATCTGCTGAACAAGGTTTCAATGCATTTGAAATTTTAGTGAAATTACGTGAGGACTGTCTTTTGAAAGCAGCACGTGTATTTATGGTGTTTGAAATATTGGAAAAAGATGGCGATGTCATTAAATCAAATCCATCTGTAGATAAGCTTGAAGACGAACAATTCGACCAACAATTTTACGTAGCCTTCGTAACAAAAGAATCTGCTGAAGATATGCGGAAAAAGATTATGAAAGTTTCTGAAGTTGAAGAAGTGATTGTCGCAACGATTGAACAAAAGCAACATAGCGAAAAAGAACAAGCGATTCAAGAAGTAGTGGCAACAGCAACGGTAGAAGTTGAGGCTCAACCTGCTACTGCACCTAAACCAAGTACTGCAAAACCAACACCTGCAAAAGCAGCGGCGCCTGCTAAGGCTGAAAAAAATCATGCGCCTGTTGGTAATAAAACAATTCGTGTAAATATCGAGCGACTTGATATATTAATGAACTTATTTGAAGAGCTTGTTATCGATCGAGGACGACTACAGTCTATTGCAACTGAGGTTAATCATGGAGAGTTAAATGAAACAGTGGAACGTATGAGCCGCGTCATGGGTGACTTACAAACGATTATTTTAACGATGCGTATGGTTCCGGTAGAAACAGTATTTAATCGCTTCCCGAAAATGATTCGTCAGTTATCTCGTGATCTAAACAAGAAAATTAACCTCGAAATTATCGGTGCTGAAACAGAGCTAGATCGTACCGTTATCGATGAAATTGGGGATCCTCTTGTTCATTTAATTCGTAATTCTGTTGACCACGGTATTGAAAATCCGACTGCTCGTCTTGCAAAAGGTAAACCAGAAGAAGGAACAGTCGTCCTGCGTGCTTATCATAGTGGTAACTATGTCTTTATTGAAATTGAAGATGATGGAGCAGGTATTAACCGTGAAAAAGTACTTGCGAAAGCTATTTCTAAAGGTATTGTTACACAAGAACAATCATATTCAATGTCAGATAAGCAAATCAATGAGCTTATTTTGGCTTCTGGTTTCTCAACGGCAGATGTTATTTCTGACGTATCAGGTCGAGGCGTTGGATTAGACGTTGTTAAAACAACAATAGAATCATTGGGTGGAAATATTTCAATTGAATCTACACAAGATGTAGGATCAGTATTCTCGATTCAATTACCACTGACATTATCGATTATTTCTGTCATGCTAGTAGAAATAGAGAAAGAGATTTATGCAATTCCACTTTCATCAATTATCGAAACTTCCATTATCCGTTCATCTGAAATTATGAATGCGCATAATCAAAAAGTAATCGACTTCCGTGGCAAAGTAGTACCACTCGTATTTTTAGAAGAAATTTTTGAGGTACCTCGCAAAGAACCACAGGGTGACGAATTCCATTCAGTGGTCATCGTTCGAAAAGGTGAGAAGCTTGCTGGTTTAGTTGTAGATTCATTCATTGGCCAACAAGAAATTGTTCTGAAATCATTAGGAAACTACTTAACGAATATCTTTGCAATTTCAGGTGCAACAATTTTAGGTAACGGTAAAGTAGCCTTAATTGTGGATTGTAACGCACTTATTAAATAAGGTGAATGAATAAGAGAGGTGTAAACAATGACAAATGCAGTGGAACAAGAAAGTATTAAAGTAATTGTTTTTCAACTAGCTGATAAAGAATATGCGATTCCGGTGTCACATGTACAAGGGATTGAAAAACTAATGCATATTACGCGCGTACCGAAAACGGCGAAATATGTAAAAGGTGTTATTAACCTACGCGGTGTCGTAACACCAATTGTAGACTTACGTGAACGGTTTGAATTACCTATCTCTGAGCACGAAGAAACAACACGTATTATCATTATTTCATTAGAGGATATGGAAGTAGGTTTCGTCGTAGACTCTGCAAATGATGTGTTAGACATCCCTGCTGACTCTATTGAACCACAGCCCGAAGTAGTAGGTTCATTGGAAGAAGAGTTTATTTCAGGTGTGGCTAAAATAGATAAACGATTATTAATTTTATTGCATTTAGAAAAAGTACTAAATCCACTAAAGTAGGGATCGATAATGACATATAATCAAAAGATTACATCGCTACATTTAGATGTATTAAAGGAAATTGGTAATATAGGTGCTGCGCATGCTGCGACAGCACTTTCCAATTTACTTGGTAAAAAAATTGATATGCGGGTACCAAAGGTTGAAATGGTGTCATTTAATGACATGATGGAGCTTGCTGGTGGATCTGAAAATGTCGTAGTTGGCATCTATCTACGCATTGAAGGTGATGCTGAAGGTAGTATGTTCTTTATTCTGCCAATTGAACAAGCAAATCGTTTTATTCGTCGTCTCATATTTGATGAATCATTCGACTTTAAAAAACGACCTGTTTCAGAGTTAGGTTTATCAGCTATGCAGGAGATGGGTAATATTTTATCTGGCTCTTATTTATCGGCGTTATCTGACTTTACAAATTTAAAAATTTATCCAACTGTGCCGGGACTAAGTGTTGACATGTTTGGTGCCATTATTAGTATTGGTTTGATTGAATTATCACACGTTAGCGATAATGTTATCGTCATAAACACATCCATTTTTGAAGACGGTGTAGAGGATCAGGAAACAGTTAGAGGGCATTTCTTTTTATTACCAGATCCAGACTCATTTGATGCTATTTTTAAAGCATTAGGAGTTTCATAAATGATACAAAACAGTAGTAATGGGCAAGTTATAAAAGTTGGAATTGCACAAATGGATGTAGTAAAGTTACCAAATACGATAAGAACATCAGGTCTTGGATCTTGTGTAGGTGTTATTTTATACGATGAATCAAAAAAAATAGCTGGTTTGATTCATGTGATGTTGCCAGATTCGAGTTTAGGTAGACAAGAGTCAATAAATGTGGCCAAATTTGCTGACACAGGCATTGCGGCAATGATTGACTTATTAAAGTTAGAAGGCGTTCAAAAATTCAAGCTAAAGGCAAAAATTGCGGGTGGTGCGCAGATGTTTCAATTTACGTCAGATAAAGATTCCATGCGCATCGGCCCGCGTAATGTTGAAGCTGTAAAGCATGAGCTAAAGCGTCATGGAATTCGTTTAGTTGCCGAAGACACGGGCGGAAATAGTGGTAGAACAATTGAATTTAATCCTGCGACTTCGACATTACAGATTCGAACGGTTAACCAAGGAGTGAGCGAAATATAATGTTTGGTTCTATTTTTTATAACCTATGGGGAGCATTAATTGCCTTTTCTATATATTTTTTTAGTACTTTTCTAAAACCTTATACGCCACTACGTATTATCATAGGGTCATTTGTGGCGGGAATAATTGTATTTTTTATCATGTATATTGTAAGATTTTTAATCGCCTATATTTTATTCACACCAGAGGATGCTGAAGACATCGTTGAAGGTGAGCATGAAGAAAACGAATCCGGCAATCGTGAGGAAGACAATCGAGAAACACCGACGGCCAGCTCTACCGTTGAGTTTCAAGATGAAAACTCAGAAGAAATTGCGCAAGTTGTTCGCACAATGATGAATCGTGAGGATGATCCGCAATTAAATAATGCTTAAAAAATGGGAGTCGCGAGTAGCGGCTCTTTTTATAGTTATTTTAATTCTTTTGTGCATTAGTAAGTTTTGGCTATATCCAAACGAAAAAATGCCTGACACAAAAATGTAAAAAATCTATGATAGAGTCTGAGAAACAAATGAAATTAAAGTCGATTCTTGTTATAATATAGGAAAGAATTACATTGGTTTTTATGTTAGAGGCTGGATAGCTAGTAACGCTTTGTTACCCTCTGTAAATAATTAAAAACAGAAAACAACAAGGTAATATAAGACAGTGGCAAACAGGCGCGTAAATGCGTTTTTCTTAGAGAGGTGGATTACATGACACAACCAATTCTGAACGATGAACAAAAGCTGTGGAACCGCTGGATAAATGAACGTGATCCAGATGCTGGTGATTTACTTATAAAAAAATATATTTCTCTAGTATCTTATCATGTACAACGCATTGGATCGAGCTTACCAAAGAGTGTATCGCGAGACGATTTAACGAGCTTAGGTATGGTAGGTCTTTTTGATGCATTAAATAAATTTGATATTAACAGAGACTTAAAATTTGATACATATGCTTCTTTTAGAGTAAGAGGAGCAATTATTGATGGTTTACGTAAGGAAGATTGGTTGCCGCGTTCTGCACGTGAGAAGGCCAAAAAATTAGATGCACAGATTGAACAGTTAGAACAAAAATATATGCGTCATGTAACACCTGAGGAACTTGCGGAACATATGACTTTACCAGTTGAAGAAGTTTACCAAACTGTACAGGAGCATTTCTTTTCAAATGTTCTTTCCATTAATGAGCAGCAAGATCAAGATGAGACTGATGGAAAGTCGTTTGTTATTCGTGATGATACAACAACGACACCTGAGCAAGCTGTCGTTAAGTCTGAACTGCTTGGGGATTTAGCAGAAAATATCCAAAAGCTCAATGATAAAGAGCAGCTGGTGCTTAGTTTATTTTATACTGAAGAATTAACATTAACAGAAATTGGAGAAATGCTTGGGTTATCAACATCGCGCATTTCACAAATCCACTCAAAGGCGCTATTAAAGCTACGAAAATTATTATCTAATGAAATGATTAATGCATAATAATCCTTATATACATATCGTTGAAGGAGGGAGTCACATGAGTTTAAAGGGTGTCGAACTACAAATAGCTATTCCAAAAACATTTGAAGCAGGGAAAATGGCGGATCAGGCCCAACAACAAACTTTGGCTCAGCAAGCACATGCAAATGACGCGTTAAAAAAAGAAATAGAACGCAAGCAAAAAGTTGTGAATACTTCAGAGGGTATGGATGAAATTAGTGAAGATGAAGAAGCAGGTGGCGAGTATATAAAAGGTACTCGAAAAAAGAAAAATAAGGATAACGAGAAGCGAGAAACGCAAGCGCAGCATCCGTTTAAAGGAAATTTTGTGGATTTTAGTGGATAGGAGCTTACTATGACAATCATACTAATTGCGGTTCTTTTTATTTTACAGCTACTTTCATTTTATTTCCTTATTATATTAAATACGAAGCTAGCAAAATTTAAGGACTTAGAAAAAAAACAGGAGCGCTTAATGCGTGAAATGGATGACACCATTAGTGTTTATTTAGCTGAGATGAAAGATGAAAATGATCGCCTAATTCAAGAGCTACAACGGGTTTCGAAGTCTGAAACTCAAACGAATGCTGTGAAACATGAAGAACAGATTGAGAAACAAAAGGAGCAGGAGCAATCGCCTTCTTTAACAAAGGAAGAAAGCCCAGTAGACGGTTCTACTAAATTAGATAATGAACCGCGCTTCTATGTGCCCAAAAATATTGTAGCCAATGCTTATTCACGTCAGCAGCAAACTGAAGCTAAAACAGAAGCTAAAGTGGTGCATTCTGCCCAGCAGCCAACTAATGCAACTAAAAAGGAAGAAGCGAAGCCATTAACAATAGAACAACAAGCTGTTGAATTAGCGAAACAAGGTAAAACAGCAGAAGAAATTGCCAAGCAGCTGCAAAAAGGGAAAACAGAGATTGAGCTTTTATTGAAATTTCAGCACTAAAACAGTTGCGAATGGGATAAAGCTATGATATAGTTGCAAATGGTGTTATTAATACACACGCATTTTGATGTAGTAAGTGGTGCTCTAAGTATAGGGTAGCTTGTTGCAAGTGATAAATGCGGAGGATAAAAACCAAACATACTAGGAGGAAATTCACATGTCAGTAATTTCTATGAAACAATTACTTGAAGCTGGTGTACATTTCGGTCACCAAACTCGTCGTTGGAACCCAAAAATGAAGAAATATATCTTCGTTGAGCGTAACGGGATCTACATCATCGACTTACAAAAAACTGTTAAAAAATTAGAGGAAGCTTATGACTTCATGCGTCAAGTTGGTCAAGACGGTGGTAAAGTTCTTTTCGTTGGTACGAAAAAACAAGCACAAGAAGCGATCAAAGATGAAGCTGAACGTTCAGGCAACTACTACATCAACCAACGTTGGTTAGGTGGTACTCTTACAAACTTCGGTACTATTCAAAAACGTGTTGCACGTATGAAAGCAATCGAAAAAATGGAAGAAGAAGGAACTTTCGAAGTTCTACCTAAAAAAGAAGTAATCCAACTTAAAAAAGAACACGAACGTCTAATCAAATTCTTAGGCGGTATCCGTGATATGCACGATCTTCCAGACGTAATGTTCGTGGTTGACCCACGCAAAGAACGCATTGCTGTTGCAGAAGCTCGTAAATTAAACATCCCTCTAGTAGGTATTGTTGATACAAACTGTGATCCAGATGAAATCGACTACGTAATCCCTGCTAATGATGATGCTATTCGCGCTGTTAAACTTTTAACTGCTAAAATGGCTGACGCTTTAATCGAGTCAAAACAAGGTGAAGAAGAAGCTCCAGCTGTAGAAGCTGCTGCTGAGTAATTCACGTTTACAAAAAGGTGATAAGTGGCTCAGGACCCTTATCACCTTTTTTAGAACTTATCACTAAAATTTGTACAACCAATTTGAGGAGGAAACACTAAATGGCAAACATTACTGCACAATTAGTAAAAGAATTACGTGAAAAAACTGGCGCTGGAATGATGGATTGTAAAAAAGCGTTAGTACAAACTGATGGCGATATTGATGCTGCAATCGATTTCCTACGTGAAAAAGGTCTTTCTTCAGCTGCTAAAAAAGCTGACCGTATCGCTGCAGAAGGTACTACTTACATTTTAGAACAAGGTAACGAAGCAATCATCCTTGAAGTTAACGCTGAAACAGACTTCGTTGCTAAAAACGATAAATTCCAAGTATTAGTTGCTTCTTTAGCTGAGCAATTACTTGCTGCTAAACCTGCAACAGTTGAAGCTGCATTAGAGCTTACAAATGCTGAAGGTGTGAAAATTGTTGACCAAATTTCAACTGCAGTTGCAACTATCGGTGAAAAAATCACGCTTCGTCGTTTCGAAGTAAAAACAAAAACTGATGCAGATGCATTCGGTTCTTACTTACACATGGGCGGCCGCATCGGTGTATTAGTTACTTTAGAAGGTTCTACAGATGCTTCAGCTGCTAAAGATGTTGCTATGCATATTGCAGCTATTAACCCTACTTATGTTTCTCGCGATGAAGTTTCTGCTGAAGAAGTTGAACGTGAGCGTAAAGTATTAACTGAACAAGCTCTTAACGAAGGTAAACCAGAAAACATCGTAGCTAAAATGGTTGAAGGTCGTCTTGGTAAATACTTCGAAGATGTTTGCTTACTTGACCAAACATTCGTTAAAAACTCAGATCAAAAAGTACGTGACTTCGTTGCTTCAACTGGCGGTTCAGTAAACGGCTTCGTACGTTACGCTGTAGGTGAAGGTATCGAAAAACGTGAAGATAACTTTGCTGAAGAAGTAATGAGCCAAGTTAAAGGTAACTAATTTACTTGCGTTTGATCCTAATCAAATAATATCTAGATTTTCTAGACAAAAAATGGGGAACACAACATAGCGTGTTCCCTATTTTTCCGAAATAAGCGAAAAAAAGATATAATTGGTTCATCCACCAATATTGTGGAACGGAAATCACCACACGTTATGGTGATGAGCCATATAATTTCCTATTCTGCCTTATTCATAACTAGCAATTATTGTTATTTATACTATAATGGAAAAGGGAATAGAGATGTTTTAAATAAAGTCTGACGGAGGTTTACAATGAGTGTGCCACAATATAATCGAGTAGTTATAAAATTAAGTGGTGAAGCGTTAGCTGGGGAAGCGGGCTTCGGTTTATCACCAAAAATTATCAAGTCTGTTGCAGAACAGGTAAAAGAAGTAGTAGATCTTGATGTAGAAGTTGCTGTTGTTGTAGGTGGCGGTAATATATGGCGTGGAAAGATCGGTAGCGAAATGGGAATGGATCGTGCAGCAGCTGATTATATGGGTATGCTAGCAACGGTTATGAACTCTTTAGCGTTACAAGATGCACTGGAGAAATTAGGAATTGAAACACGTGTGCAATCTTCTATCGTAATGACACAAGTAGCCGAGCCATATATTCGCCGTAAAGCAGTTCGTCATCTAGAGAAAAAACGTGTAGTTATTTTTGCAGCAGGTACTGGTAACCCATTCTTCTCTACTGATACTACAGCTGCGTTACGTGCAGCTGAAATCGACGCAGATGCGATTTTAATGGCGAAAAATAATGTAGATGGTGTTTATTCTGCAGATCCAAAAGTAGATGCAACTGCCATTAAATATGATACACTCACATACTTAGACGTTATCCAACAAGGCTTACAAGTAATGGATTCTACAGCTTCTACTTTATGTATGGATAACGATATTCCGTTAATTGTCTTCTCAATTACGGAACCAGGTAATATTAAACGTGCCGTACAAGGCGAAAAAATTGGAACAGTTGTTAGGAGGAATGCATAATGGCTAAACAAGTTTTAGAACAAGCTAAAGAAAAAATGAACAAAACAATTGCTGCTTTTTCACGTGAACTATCTTCAATCCGAGCAGGTCGTGCAAATGCAGCTTTATTAGATCGCATTACGGTTGATTATTATGGTGCACCAACACCGATTAATCAGCTGGGGGGTGTTTCGGTACCAGAAGCACGCTTATTAGTTATTACACCTTACGACAAAACAATTTTAGGTGAAATCGAAAAAGCAATTTTGAAATCAGATATTGGTATTACACCAACAAATGATGGATCTGTTATTCGTTTAATGATTCCTGCTTTAACAGAAGATCGTCGTAAAGATCTTGTGAAGCAAGTGAAAAAAGAAGCAGAGGATGCAAAAATCGCTGTACGTAATGTTCGTCGCGATGCGAATGATGATCTAAAAAAACTTGAAAAAGCTGGCGAAATCACAGAAGATGACCTACGAGGCTACGGTGAAGATATTCAAAAATTAACAGATGAATTCATCGTTAAAGTGGATCAAGTGACGAAAGAAAAAGAAAAAGAAATTCTAGAAGTGTAAGCAACTCGTTTTGCATATCTATGATGGAACTTTTTGATGAGATGAAGGCGTCCTATATATATAAAGGACGTCTTTTCTCTTTACTGTTAGGTGTCTTCATTCAGGCAGGTATATAAATACTTACCGAGACAGAGCATCCTTAATTGTATTAAGGGAAATATCTTTCATCTACTTTTGCTTTCATTTAAGATTAAGAAGAACTATTCTTAACGTGAACTAAAATACATTATTATGAACAAAATAAGGGAAACAATTACGCCTTCAATTGTGGGCGTGATAAAAGTCTTAAATGTCCCTCTACAAAAAAAGTTCATCACCAAAGGTTGATAAGTTGATGTTCGTTTAACTCAACATATGGTGATATCTTAAATGTGTGTAGTTCTAAAATAAGGTAGTTCATACATAGTCAATTTAGAGGGAAAAAAAAGACAAAACGTGCTTTTGTTTGTTATGATAGGTTAGTATACGTCCGATTAGTTGTAGTGGGGGAGTTAGCATGTTTAAAAAGCTATTAGGTAAACAAATAAATATAGATTCACTATCATTGGAGGAACGTGTTGCCCTTGCTAAAAACGAGCCGATTCCTGCCCATGTAGCGATTATTATGGACGGAAATGGACGTTGGGCAAAGAAACGTGCCATGCCACGTGTTGCTGGGCACCATGAAGGTATGAAGACGGTACGAAAGGTAACTAGATTTGCGTCAGATCTTGGTATTAAAGTTTTAACGGTGTACGCATTCTCTACAGAAAATTGGAAGCGACCAAAACCAGAGGTCGATTTCCTAATGCGTTTACCTGTAGAATTTTTAGGCTCCTTTTTACCTGAAATGATGGAACGCAATGTACGTGTTGAGATGATAGGAGATCCATCTTTATTACCTGCACATACGCAAAAAGCGTTGTATGAAGCGATGGAGGAGACGAAGCATAATACAGGTTTAATTTTAAATTTTGCTCTGAATTATGGAAGTCGTTCAGAAATGGTTAACGCTATGAAAACAATGCTTCAGAAGGTGCAGGAAGGTCAACTAACAATGCAAGACATAACAGAGGAATGCTTGACATCTCATTTAATGACGGCTCATTTGCCTGAGCCAGATTTATTAATTCGTACAAGTGGTGAAGTGCGATTAAGCAACTTTATGTTATGGCAGCTCGCCTATACAGAATTTTGGTTTACAGATACATTGTGGCCAGATTTTAGCGAGGAAAACTTACTGGCAGCGGTGGAAAACTACCAGAAACGTAATCGCCGTTACGGTGGGTTGAAGGGAGAAGAAACAACTTGAAACAACGAATTATTACAGCAATAATTGCAGCAGCACTATTTATTCCATTTGTTATTTATGGAAAAGTGCCATTTACAATACTTGTGCTTGCAATGGCTGTTGTCGGCTTTTATGAAATACTAAAAATGAAAGGTATTTCACTTTTTTCAATACCTGGTTTTTTAGGGTTACTAACATTAATACTTCTTGTTATACCAACAGACTGGTCCAATAAGGTAGTAGATGCAATTGGCTATTCCTCCAATTTAATGGTTGTTTATGGTCTAATGATGCTATTACTCATATATGTAGTTCTTGTAAAAAATAAAATTACATTCGATGAAGTTGCATTTATATTATTAGGTACGTTTTATGTCGGGTTAGGCTTCCATTATTTAATCGAAACACGAAGCTATGGTCTAGAGTTTGTCGTATATTGTTTACTTGTAGTTTGGACAACTGACTCAGGTGCATATTTTGTAGGAAGAAAACTAGGCAAAAATAAGCTATGGCCAGAAATTTCACCGAAGAAAACCGTGGAAGGTTTTATTGGGGGAATTGTCATTGCCGTAATCTTTGCTGTTGGGATGCAGGCAATTTATCCGTTTGCGAACGGCTATGTCTCACTTATTTTCATCACAATTTTTGCGTCAATTATTGGTCAAATGGGCGATTTAGTGGAATCGGCTATCAAGCGTCATTTTGACGTAAAGGATTCCGGCAATATTTTACCTGGCCATGGCGGTATTTTAGATCGCTTTGATAGTCTATTATTTGTCGTGCCTTTACTCCATTTTTTACATCTTTTTGGTAACTAGGAACAATAGCGGCTCGTTGGACTCTTCCTGGAAAGAGTCTAGTCGGAACTACAAATCAACTCTACTTATGGTGATGAGCCATAACCATAGCATTGACCGCTAAACAGAGTGGTAATAATCGTGCTATATCATTTTTGCTGAGATAGAAAAAGGGGACAACTCGTCGTGAAAAAAATTAGTTTACTTGGTGCAACTGGTTCAATCGGTTGGCAAACCTATGATATTTTAAAAGAACAACGCGATGCCTTTCATTTAGTAGCGTTTTCTTCAGGAAAAAATATCGAAAAAACTCGTGAAATGATTGAAACTTTAAAGCCTGAGCTTGTATCTGTTCAATTAGAAGAAGATGCCATGATGCTCGCTAAAGAATATCCACAAGTACACTTTACGTTTGGTGCAAAAGGGCTTGTAGAGGTCGCTACACATCCTGATTCGACAGTGCTAGTAAACGCGGTTCTTGGAAGTGTTGGACTAGAATCGACATTAGCTGCAATTCGCATGGGCAAAACAATTGCCATTGCCAATAAAGAAACACTTGTAACCGCTGGCCATTTAGTGATGGCAGAGGCTAAGAAATATAATACAGCAATTTTGCCGGTTGATAGTGAGCATTCTGCGATTTTCCAATCGATGAATGGTGAGAATCCGAAAAATATTGAACGATTAATTATTACGGCTTCTGGTGGTAGCTTCCGTGACAAAACACGCGAGGAATTGAAGCATGTAACGGTTGCAGATGCACTAAATCACCCGAACTGGTCTATGGGTGCGAAAATTACGATAGATTCAGCTACAATGATGAATAAAGGGCTAGAAGTCATTGAAGCACATGTGTTATTTAATATGCCTTATGATAAAATTGATGTACTTTTGCATAGAGAAAGTATTATTCACTCCCTAGTTGAGTATCATGATACTAGTGTCATTGCACAGCTAGGTACGCCGGACATGCGTGTACCTATCCAATATGCATTAAGTTACCCAGATCGTATGCCGCTACATAACGGACAACGACTTAATTTAGCACAAATTGGTCAGCTACATTTTAAAGAAATGGATATGGAGCGTTATCCAGCATTGCGACTAGCATATGAGGCTGGGCGCACAGGCGGTACAATTTTAACAGCGATGAATGCAGCAAATGAAGCTGCAGTTGCGGCATTTTTACAAGGGAAAATAACATTCCTTGAAATTGACGAAACGATTGAGCGTGTAATGCAAGCACATAACAACATATTAGTGCCAGATTTACAAACAATTTTGCATGTGGACAGGGAAACGAGAAAAACAGTGTTAGACATGGTAAAATAAAGAGAGAAAATATCGTTAACTATTCGCTTTTAAAGGTGGGGTTTTATGCAAACAGCTATTGCATTTATTTTAATATTTGGCCTACTTGTATTCTTCCATGAATTTGGTCACTTCTTATTCGCGAAACGAGCAGGAATTATGGTTCGGGAATTTGCAATCGGTATGGGACCAAAAATTTATGGAAAAACACATGGTGAAACAATCTATACGATACGTTTATTGCCGATCGGCGGTTATGTGCGTATGGCTGGCGAGGACATGGATGGCGCCGAATTACAGCCGGGCTATCGAGTAGGGCTTATTGTAGATGAAGATAATGTTGTAAAGAAAATTATCTTTAATCAAAATAATAAGCAATTACCGGATTTGTTATTTTTAGAAGTTGAGCATGCCGATTTAGAAAAGGATTTGTTTGTAGAAGGCTATGATGAAGAGGAAAAATTAGTTCGTTATAATGTTGCAAGAGATTGTATGCTCGTAGAAAACGGAAAAGAAACGTTAATTGCACCATACGATCGTCAATTTAACGCTAAGACAGTCGGTCAACGAGCTATGGCAATCTTTGCAGGCCCGTTATTTAACTTTATATTAGCGTTTATTATTTATATGCTGATTGGATTAATTCATGGTGTACCTACGTATGAGCCAATCATTACAGAAGTAGTAGAAAATGATCCAGCTGCACAAGCAGGAATGCTTGCAGGTGATAAAGTTGTTGGCATTGACGGACAAGTAGTTAAAAAATGGCAAGACTTGGCTGCTATTGTACAAGATCACCCTGGTGAAAATATTACTGTAACAGTTGATCGAAATGGTCAGCAAGTTAACCTAAATATGAAGGTAAAAGAAATAGTACAAAATGGCGATAAATATGGTCAAATAGGGGTTAAGTATGAGAGCCCACGTGAATTTAACCCATTAAAGGCTGTTGTTTATGGCGCACAAGAAACTTATAATATGACTGTTCGAATTTTTGAATTGCTTGGTATGTTAATTACCGGTAAGTTCACGATAGATGCTCTATCAGGACCAGTAGGAATTTATAAAGCGACAGAGCAGGTTGCTCAATATGGATTCATGAATTTAATGAATTGGGCTGCGATGTTAAGTATTAACCTTGGAATTATGAATTTACTACCGCTTCCAGCACTTGATGGTGGTCGTCTATTGTTCTTTGGCTTCGAAGCAGTAAGAGGCAAACCAATAGATCGTCAAAAAGAGGGTCTTGTGCATTTTGTCGGTATCGTACTATTGATGATCTTAATGGTCGTAGTTACATGGAATGATATACAACGATTTTTCTTTTAACTTATGTCAGCAGATGCCAAACATCCGCTTAAATAGAGGAACTCAGTCTAAGAACGCCACGTCACATCGATGCCGCTGTCGCGTAGGAAAAAAACATGTTGCTGCGCTGCGTTAGCACTATGCTTTCGCACAAAAAACATTTGTTGGCCTAAAGCCTCTCAGTGAATGTCACCTAAAATCATTGCATCCATGCGATAACGGCTGACTGACCTGCATCACGGCTAAAGCACAAAGCCAATTCCGGACGCAATTATGCAGAGGCATAATTGAGCTAAATAAATGAAGTTAAGTTAAGTTTTTCAAGTGAAATATAGTTAGAAGATGCCAAGGCAAGTATGCTAAGGTGAAAATGGATTGAAAAAACATAGCTTTGAGCGCAATTTTTTTGAAACATTGCGTTCAAAGCTAAATTTGTTTATGCTAATTAGAGTATAAAACTTATCTATTAAAAAGGTGGAACACTGAATGAAGCAAAGTAAAACATTTATCCCAACGCTACGTGAAGTACCTGCTGATGCAGAGGTAAAATCACATAAGCAATTATTACGTGCAGGGTTTATTCGTCAAAATACAAGTGGGGTATACTCGTATTTACCGCTTGCAAAACGTGTGTTAACAAAAATAGAAAATATTATTCGTGAAGAGATGGAAGCGATCAATTCTATTGAGCTTTTAATGCCTTCATTACAATCTGCGGAACTTTGGCAGGAATCAGGCCGCTGGGAAAAATACGGTCCAGAATTAATGCGTTTAAAGGACCGTCATGATCGTGATTTCGCATTAGGGCCAACTCATGAAGAAGTGATCACAACTTTAGTACGCGATGAAATTAAATCGTATAAAAAATTACCGCTAACACTTTATCAAATTCAAACTAAATTCCGTGATGAAAAACGTCCTCGCTTTGGTTTACTACGAGGCAGAGAGTTTATTATGAAAGATGCATACTCTTTCCATGCATCACGTGAAAGTTTGGATGAAACATATGATGATATGTATCGTGCTTATTCAAATATTTTCTCTCGTCTAGGTTTAAACTATCGTGCAGTTATTGCAGATGCAGGCTCGATTGGTGGGAAAGGTACGCATGAATTTATGGTGCTTTCTGAAATTGGGGAAGATACAATTGCATACTCTGACACGTCTAATTATGCTGCAAACATCGAAATGGCAGAAGTTCTTGTAGACTATCAACCATCAGATGAAGCATTAAAAGAGCTTGAAAAAGTGGCAACACCAGACCAAAAAACAATCGAAGAAGTATCAGCTTTCTTAAATGTTGAGCCTTCAAATGTCATTAAATCATTAGTATTTGATGTTGACGGTGAATTAGTTGTTGTCCTTGCTCGTGGAGATCACGAAATTAATGATATTAAGCTGAAAAATGCGCTTGATGCTGGTTCTGTTGAACTTGCTAGTGAAGCGGCAATCCGTGATTTATTAGGCTGTGGAGTTGGTTCAATCGGTCCTGTTAAATTACCAGTAGACGTCAAAGTAGTGGCTGACAATGCTATCAAATCTATACGTAACGGTGTAGCTGGTGCAAATGAAGATGGTTTCCATTTAGTTAATGTTAATCCAGAGCGTGATTTTGCAGTGAATGAATACTTAGATATTCGTTTTATTCAAGAGGGTGATCCATCTCCAGATGGACAAGGATTGATCAAATTTGCAGAAGGTATCGAGGTTGGTCATATTTTCAAATTAGGAACAACTTACTCTGCAAAAATGAATGGTACATTCTTAGACGAACAAGGTAAATCACAACCGTTTATCATGGGATGCTATGGTATTGGTGTATCACGTATTTTAGCTGCTGTTGCAGAGCATTTCCAAGATGAAAATGGTTTTGTTTGGCCAACACAATTAGCGCCATATGATATCCATGTTGTCCCTGTTAATACAAAGGATGAAACACAGGTTGCCTTAGCTGATGAGCTATATGGCTTATTAAAATCATACCGTTATGATGTGCTATTAGATGATCGTGCTGAGCGCGCTGGGGTTAAATTCGCAGATGCTGACTTAATTGGCTTACCGGTCCGCGTAACAGTAGGTAAAAAAGCAACAGAAGGTATAGTTGAGGTTAAATTCCGTCAAACAGGTGAAACGTTCGAATGGAAAAAAGAAGAGGTCATTGATCGCTTAAATGAATTTTTCCGCAAAAATTAACTCCTTTTAGCTGAAGTCCCTTTTTAGTGGATGTCCAAGCACCCGCTGAAATAGAGGAGCTCAGTCTAAAAAAACGCCACATCCTGTTGCAACGACTGAATGTCCAACTTCGTGATGGCCTAAAGCATGGAATCGGAAAGGAGCTAAGGTTGCTAGCCTAAATTCATCGATGTGATAATGGCTACTGACCTGCATATGCAAACCTAAGTGCCAAGCCGATTCCGAAATAATTGATTTTCCTTTAGATATGCTTGTCCCAAAAAGGATGAAATGGCATTAAATAGATAAAGATTCGCGCCACTTCTCGGGGACAGCGAGCCAAGCATGAATTCATAGATGTTTAGGATTTGTGAGGCTTGACAGTCGCCCGCGGAAAGGGAGCGAATTTTTTCTTTAGTTCGTAAACGTTGGTGAGGAAATAAAACAAGGGGCTTTTAAGATGCCTCTTTCTGAAAGTAGGTGTCAATAGATTGGAACAGCAACAAGAAGCAAGAACGAAGTTTCAAATGCTCTTGCAACAACTAGAGTTAACAGATGATGTGTATATGTCCTTTTTTGAAGAAGGTGAATTATCACGCCTAACTGTACACAAAAAGAACAGGCTATGGAATTTTACCATTAAATTACGAGACGTACTTCCTTTTCCGCTATACCAATTATTTCGTACTCGGTTGACTGAAAAATTTTCAGCTATCGCTCAAATCCACACAACTTTTGATACGATAGAGAAAAATGTTACCGAAGAACTTGTCCAACAATATTGGTTAACAGTAGTAGAACAAATAGATGAGATGGCGCCACCCTTAAAACATTGTCTAGCATCGCAAATGCCTATGTGGAATGGGCAAAAGATCACTTTATCTTGCATGCAAGAAATGGAATTTATGATGCTGAAAACAAAGTATGCAGAAAAGCTTTCCGAAAGCTATAGTCAATTTGGCTTTCCACACATTGTGATAGATTTTATGCTTCAAGATCAAACGGAAGAAATGATCGCGGCACAGGAAGCTTTCATGGAACAGAGGCGTTTAGAGGAAGCAGCTTTAGCCCAACAAGCGATACAAGATTACCAAAAACGTGAGCAGGAGAAGAAAGAAAATCCAGCTATTGCGAACCTTGGTGACCGCCCATTCCAGCTTGGTATGCTAATTAAAGATGATGAAACAATGGAAATTAAACGCATTGTTGAGGAAGAACGCCGTGTTATCATAGAAGGTTTTGTTTTTGATACGGAAATTAGGGAGCTGAAAAGTGGTCGCTCTTTATTACAAATTAAAATCACCGATTATACGGATTCTATCGTAGTAAAAATGTTCTCACGTGATAATGATGATGCAGAACTTATGAAGCATTTGAAAAAAGGCATGTGGGTAAAAGTCCGAGGCTCTGTACAAACTGACACATTCATTCGTGATTTAATCGTTATGGCAAATGATATCAATGAAATCAAAAAAGAAACACGACAGGATACGGCGCCAGATGGAGAAAAACGAGTCGAATTACATTTGCATACACCAATGAGTCAAATGGACGCTGTGACACCAGTTGAAAGACTTGTTGCGCAGGCGGCAAAGTGGGGTCATCCGGCCGTGGCTATTACTGACCATGCTGTTGTGCAATCTTTCCCAGAGGCTTATTCAGCAGGGAAAAAGCATGGTATAAAAGTTATTTATGGCTTGGAGGCTAATTTAGTAGATGACGGTGTACCGATTGCTTATGCACCTGAGAACCGATTATTAGCTGATACTACTTATGTCGTGTTTGACGTAGAGACGACAGGTTTATCTACTGCTTACGATACTATTATTGAGCTAGCTGCAGTTAAAATTCAAGATGGAAATGTTATAGACAAATACGAAAGCTTTGCCAATCCTCATCATCCACTTTCAGCAACGACCATTGAGCTGACAGGTATTACAGATGATATGGTACGGAACGCGCCAGAAGTAGAACAAGTCATTAAGGAGTTCCATGAATTTATCGGAGATAGCATAGTCGTAGCCCATAATGCATCGTTTGATATGGGCTTTTTATACACAGGCTATAAAAAATATGGGCTAGAGGGAACAGTTCATCCAGTTATTGATACGTTGGAGCTTGCGAGAATGCTGTATCCAACGATGAAAAACCATCGTTTAAATACGCTTTGTAAAAAATTCAATATTGAATTAACCCAGCATCACCGAGCTATTTATGATACAGAGGCAACGGGTTATTTACTTTTACAGCTGCTAAAAGATGCAGCCGAAGTAGATATTAAATACCACGACGACTTTAATAAGCATGTTGGTGGTGGAGATGCATATAAAAAGGGACGACCAATGCATTGCACAATATTAGCGGTAGATAATGCTGGATTAAAAAATTTATTTAAAATAGTCAGCCACTCCCATACAAAAACTTTCTATCGTGTACCTCGCGTAACACGAGCGGTTCTAGAGCAATATAGAGAAGGTTTATTAGTCGGATCAGGTTGTAGTAATGGTGAATTATTCGAGACGATGATGAATAAATCCCCAGAGGAAGCAGAGCAAGTTGCAAGATTTTATGATTATATTGAAGTTCAACCAAAAGCAGTGTATGCACCGTTAATTGAGCGCAATGTCATACGTGATGAATGGACACTTGAAGATATTATTCGCAAGCTTGTAAAGCTCGGGAAGAAAATTGATAAACCGGTTGTAGCTACCGGTAATGTCCATTACTTAGATCCGACAGATGGGATGTTTAGACAAATACTAATTGGCTCTCAAGGTGGTGCCAACATCTTAAATAGATCAAAGCTACCTGAAGTTCATTTTAGAACGACTAATGAGATGCTTAAGGAATTTGATTTTTTAGGACCGGATCTTGCGAAGGAAGTCGTTGTCACCAATTCTCAAAAAGTCGCAAATATGATTGGTGATGTTAAGCCGATTAAAGATGATTTATATACACCAAAAATTGAAGGCTCCGATGATGAGGTTACAAATTTAACCTATGAAATGGCACATCTAATATATGGAGAAGAACTACCAGAAATCGTGAAGGCCCGAATTGAAAAGGAATTAAAGTCAATTTTAGGCCATGGTTTCGGCGTAATTTATTTAATTTCAGCGAAGCTTGTGAAAAAATCATTAGCGGATGGCTATTTAGTAGGTTCTCGTGGATCTGTTGGATCTTCGTTAGTAGCGACCTTTATGGAGATTACTGAAGTAAATCCACTTCCACCGCATTATATTTGTCCAAATTGTAAGCATTCCGAGTTTTTTAATGATGGTTCAGTAAGCTCAGGCTTTGACTTACCAAATAAAGATTGTACGGAATGTGGAACACCGTATAAAAAAGATGGACAGGATATCCCATTCGAAACGTTCCTTGGCTTTAAAGGAGATAAGGTACCTGATATCGATTTGAGTGCGACACGTTGTTAACTGAAAAGGTTAACCACCTTAATTGGTAGAACTGCTATTTCAAAGTGTGGAATGAGAGAGTAACGTCTTGAAACACACTCGCTAAAGCTACGACAAGCGTGGACGGTATTGCAAACACCAAAAACGTTTGAAGCTCGTTAAAGTAGGCTGAAGTTCACCCAAACAGTTTGGCTGTGGAAAGAGGGATAGAAATCTCTTGTGAATGATAGGTCTGGCGTCTATAAAATTCCTATGGTTAGAACCGGTAGAATCATCGAGACGAACCCTCGACTGACTTTTCGTAAATATCACGTAGTAGAAATGCTGCGGGGTCCAGTGAGGACTTCTAGGTGTGGATGAGTAAGCGTTAGGTTATGAAAATCCATATTGTGTTACAGGCACAATCTTTGCCTAGCGGAATTTAGAGGGAACCTACGGGAATTATGTACAGATAGAAATAGTGGAACGTGTGAAGCTCCTAACGTAAGAGAAGGTTGCACTTCAATGACGACGGTGTATGGAAAGGCAAATCGCTATAACATACTTTAAAGGAGTGGCAGTAGTGCCGTAGTACCGACGAAGAAATGCTGTTGATGACTGAATAACCAATAAGTCGGAGGGAAAAACATTTCAGAGGGAAGGGCACAAGTCGTTAACGTTGAAACAAAAACCTACAATAAGTCAGATTCGTGTATGACTAAAGAGAACGAAAACTTCGTAAAGGAAGTGATTAGTTGGCTGACTTAATGATTCAAAAGTTAAGATATAACGAATATTTTGGATTACAAGAGACATTTGATAACCTCTTTAAAGAAAGTGAAAAGGGTCGATACTTTACAGATATTTATAAGCTGATTATTTCTGAAAAAAATATTTTACTCGCTTTTCGTAACCTAAAAAGTAATACAGGTAGTAAAACGAAAGGTACAAACGGACACACAATTAAACATTTAAACAAAATGAATGCCGACAAGCTAATAAAGATAATAAGAAAAAGACTTGAAAACTATACACCACACTCGGTTAAAAGGTTGTTTATTCCGAAGCCAAATGGAAAAATGAGACCACTTGGAATACCTACAATTGAAGATAGATTGATTCAGCAAATGTTCCTACAAGTTTTGGAGCCGATTGTAGAAGCTAGGTTTCATCCTCAAAGCTACGGATTTAGACCAAAAAGAAGCACACATGATGCATTAGCGAGATGTTATCATTTGGTTAATCATAGTCATCAACATTTTGTGGTTAATATAGATATAAAAGGATTTTTTGATAACGTTAGTCATAAAAAGCTTATGAGGCAATTATGGACAATTGGTATAAGGGACCAAAAAGTTTTAACAATTATTAAAAAGATGCTAAGAGCTAAAATTACAGGTGAAGGTATTCCGACAAAGGGAACTCCACAAGGCGGTATCTTATCCCCGCTTCTTGCTAATATAGTATTGAACGAATTAGATTGGTGGGTATCGAATCAGTGGGAATCAAAGCCAACGGAAGTACCTTATAAACTGAAACGAAATAAAACAGATGCTCTAAAGAAAACAAGGCTAAATCCTATGTACCTTGTTAGATATGCAGATGATTTTAAAATCTTTACAAACTCTTTTGAAAACGCTCGAAAGATTAAAATAGCTGTTGAAAAATGGCTAAAAGAGCGGCTAAGGCTTGAGGTAAGTAAAGAAAAGAGTAAAATCACAAATCTTCGTAAAAATGGTACAGATTTTTTAGGGATACGATTTAGAGCTGTTCAAAAAGGCAACGCTAAAACAGGGTATATCGTAAATTCTAAAATGGACCCTAAAGCAAAAGAAAAAGTGCAAGGGGTTATAAGGTATCAGTTAGTTAAACTTAGAAAAAGTCCTACTCCAGAAAAAGTGATGAACTTTAATGCTAATATTCTTGGACTGCATAACTATTACAAAATTGCGACCAGGATATCACAAGATTTCAATTCAATAAGACATAAAGTTCATCCGAATATCAAATCATTGTTGTTTAGAAGTATATTCGTGAAAACGAAGGAAACAAACAATGTCATTGATAAATTTTATGGGAGTTACAATTATCAAAGATTTAAAAGTAATGGATTGCTGGTATATCCTATTGAAGCAATTCGACATGATATACGAGGACAAAGAAAGCCTGAATTTACGATTTATAATGAGAAAGACAGGTCCTTAATTCATAAAGATTTAAAACATGTGTCTGTTCGTGAAATTGAGATGTTTCGTAAAGGAATATATAAAGCTAAGAGTGTCTTGTATGAAAATAATCGTTTGAGCAAGTATGTGGCTCAAAAAGGGAGTTGCGGTATAACAGGAGAAAGGCTTACTCCACATCAAGCTGTTTGTCATCATATTAAGCCAACAGCTCACGGTGGAACTGACGACTATGATAACTTGATTATTATCAACGGGAGTTATCACATGCTTGTTCATACAAAGGACCCGCTCGCTAATAAAAATTATGTAAAGATGTTAGCTCGATTCGAAAAGAAAGCAATAATTAAATTAAACGAACTAAGAACGGAAGTAGGAAATCCAAAGCTTAGTTTATAAATTTCAACAAAGTTAACGATGGAACGCCGTATGACGCCGAAAGGGTCATGTACGGTGTGGGACGGGGGAAAAGCTGGAGATCATATCAAATGCTTACCTATCGTCATACTTTTCTGGTGAATATCAACCACAAGCTCATAACTATACGAAGGTACTATTCGGTGAGGATTATGTATATCGTGCTGGAACAATCGGAACAGTTGCGGAAAAAACAGCGTATGGCTATGTAAAGGGCTATGCTAGTGATAACAACTTACATTTCCGTGGTGCAGAGGTAGATCGCTTAGTGCAAGGCTGTACAGGTGTAAAACGTACAACAGGACAACACCCTGGGGGGATTATCGTAGTACCAGATTATATGGATATTTTTGACTTCTCACCAGTGCAATTCCCTGCAGATGCACAGGATGCAGAATGGCGTACGACGCATTTTGATTTCCATTCCATTCACGATAATATTTTAAAGCTTGATATTCTTGGGCACGATGACCCGACTGTAATTCGGATGTTGCAGGATCTATCAGGGATAGACCCAAAAACGATTCCAACAGATGATCCAGTCGTTATGAAAATCTTTAGTACTCCAGAATCTTTAGGTGTAACAGAAAAACAAATCGGCTGTAAGACCGGGACACTCGGTATTCCTGAGTTCGGTACTCGTTTTGTTCGTCAAATGCTTGAAGATACGAAGCCATCAACATTCTCAGAGCTTGTGCAAATTTCAGGACTTTCACACGGAACAGACGTATGGCTTGGTAACGCGCAAGAGTTAATTCAAAACGGTACATGTGTGCTAAAAGAAGTAATTGGCTGTCGTGATGATATTATGGTGTATTTAATTTACCAAGGGCTAGAACCTTCTCTGGCATTTAAAATTATGGAGTCCGTACGTAAAGGGAAAGGTTTATCTGAAGAGTTTGAGGCAGAAATGCTAGCAAATAAAGTACCAGGTTGGTATATCGATTCATGTAAAAAGATAAAATATATGTTCCCGAAAGCCCATGCAGCAGCTTATGTGTTAATGGCTGTTCGTATTGCATGGTTTAAAGTACATTTCCCGATTCTTTATTATGCAGCATATTTTACAGTCCGTGCAGATGATTTTGATTTAATTGCCATGGTACAGGGCTCGCAAATGATTCGTGCAAAAATTGATGAAATCAATATAAAAGGCTTAGATGCTTCAACAAAAGAAAAAAACCTATTAACTGTGATGGAACTAGCACTTGAAATGTGTGAGCGTGGCATGAGCTTCCAGAAGGTAGACTTATATCGTTCGCAAGCTAGTGAATTTATCATTGATGGAAACTCTTTAATTCCACCATTCGATGCTATCCCTGGACTTGGTACAAACGTTGCTAAACAAATTGTGGCAGCACGTGAGGACGGAGAATTTTTATCGAAGGAAGATTTACAACAACGAGGTCGAGTATCCAAGACATTGATTGAATACATGGATCAATTGGGTTGTTTAGAAGGAATGCCTGATGCAAATCAATTATCACTTTTCTAAAATAAGAAGGGTAATCTAAAGGCATCATCAATAACGAATAACTTATAAGCCTTATGCTCAAATTAAGGCTTATAAAGTTGAGGATGACATTTGTTAAATGTATACCATGAATAAGTTGATTGAAGTGAAGGCTGGACGCTCCTAAGAAAGCACCTAGCCACAGAACGGAAATCAACCCCCTCGTTTTGGTGATAAGCCTAATTTAAGCACAAATTTCAATTTCCAGACACAATTAAGCCGAAGCATATTGGTTAGATGAGTTGTCTAGAAAAAGGAAATTTGCATTGTGCTGTAAACTATGCTATCCTTATGGTAATAATTTGTTGATATTTTTCCAGCAAAAGAGTGGGACCTTCCCGCTCTTTTCTGTTGTTATACCGTAGCAAAACAAATTTTTGACTAACAGCAGGTAAGACCGTTAAATTTCACCAAAGCTACTGGTGGAATTTCTGTTTTATTACGCCAGAATTGGATAGATACAGGAGGAAATAATGAGCAAAGTACCATCTTTAATTGAAGAGCTCGCCAAACCGATTGTTGAAGAGTTAAATCTTGAGCTAGTAGATGTCGAGTTCGTGAAAGAAGGACGTAACTGGTTTTTACGTGTTTATGTGGATACACCTCAAGGTGGAATTGACATTGAACAATGTGCTCAAGTTAGTGAACGACTAAGTTTGCTATTGGATGAAAATGATCCAATTACACAAAACTATTATTTAGAAGTTTCTTCACCTGGAGCAGAACGTCCATTAAAAAAAGATACTGATTTTGAAAATGCGATTGGCAAATTTATTTATGTTAAAACCTATGAGCCCATTAAGGACATGAAGGAATTCCAAGGCTACTTAACGTCATACGATGAACATACATTAGTGATGGAAGTACGCATTAAAACGCGTAAAATTACAGTAACAATTGAACAAGAAAAAATCGCATTGGCGCGACTAGCCATCGATTTCTAAGCATAATGCATATTTAGGAGTGAAAACAAAAATGAGTAGTGATTTGTTAGATGCGCTAAATGCGCTAGAAGAACAAAAAGGAATTTCAAGAGATGTGTTAATTGAAGCAATAGAAGCGGCATTAGTTACAGCTTACAAACGCAACTTCAATCAAGCACAAAATGTTCGTGTTGATTTAAATTTAGATAAGGGCTCTATTCGTGTCTTTTCACGCAAAGATGTTGTTGAAGAAGTTGAAGATGACCGTTTACAAATTTCTGAAGAAGATGCTAAGGCTATCAATCCTGCATACCAATTGGAAGATGTTGTTGAGCAGGAAGTAACACCTCGAAACTTTGGTCGTATTGCTGCACAGACAGCGAAACAAGTTGTAACACAACGTGTTCGCGAAGCAGAACGCGGCTTAATTTACGAGCAATATGTGGACCGTGAAGATGATATCGTGACTGGTGTAGTTGAGCGTCTAGATGCTCGTAATATTTACGTAGGTCTTGGAAAAGTAGAGGCTGCATTACCACAAAACGAACAAATTCAAGGTGAAACATACCATCCACACGATCGCATCAAAGTTTATATTACAAAGGTTGAACGTACAACGCGCGGACCACAAGTTATTGTTTCACGTACACATCCTGGTTTATTACGCCGCTTATTTGAAATGGAAGTACCCGAAATTTATGAAGGTATTGTAGAAATTAAATCTATTGCTCGTGAAGCAGGAGATCGTTCTAAAATTTCTGTTTATGCACATAACGAAGAGGTAGATCCAGTAGGTTCATGTGTAGGAGCAAAAGGCGCTCGTGTGCAAACAATTGTAAATGAATTAAACGGCGAAAAAATCGATATCGTTGAATGGTCAGAAGACCCAGTTGTATTTGTAGCAAATGCGCTTAGCCCATCTAAAGTTTTAGATGTTCAAGTCAATGAAGAAGAAAAATCTACTACTGTTGTTGTGCCAGACTATCAACTATCACTAGCTATTGGTAAACGTGGTCAAAATGCTCGTTTAGCAGCTAAGCTAACTGGCTGGAAAATTGATATTAAGAGTGAGACAGATGCTCGTGAGCTAGGCATTTATCCATCTGCAACAAGCACTTTCATACCTGCTGAGGATGAAGAAAGTGATTTTGATGATGTGACAGTTGACTTATATCAAGACGACGAAGAATAAGTAAGAAAGACCGTGTGACTAGTTAGCTGCCATTATTCAGTGGGCGTTGGGCTGCGTCGACTGAATAATGGCAGAGCCTACATTGGAATATATTTTGGTTAAAATGTAGTGCATAGCTAGTCCACCTCTTACGACAAGCTTCAGAGAGGAAAGGTGATTCTTATGGCTATTAATAAAAAAGTACCTCTTCGAAAATGCGTAGCAACCGGAGAAATGCTACCAAAGAAAGAAATGATCCGTGTCGTTCGTTCGAAAGAGGGCGAGGTAAGTGTGGATATCTCCGGAAAAAAACCCGGACGTGGTGCCTATGTCTCTAAATCGGAAAAAGCGATTGAAATCGCCCGTAAGAAAAATGTTTTAGGACACCAACTTGATGTAAAAATTCCTGAAGAAATCTACGATGAGCTTATTTTGTTGATTCGTAGGGAGTCTATTATATGATTAATAATCAAGCGGTGTATAATTTGCTTGGGATAGCAGCAAGAGCCCGTAAAGTGACTTCAGGAGAAGAGTTAGTAGTAAAGGAAGTCCGCAATGGTAATGCTAAGCTAGTACTGCTTGCAAACGATGCTTCTAAAAACTCTAGCAAAAAAATTCAAGATAAATGCACGTATTACAACGTTGAGTATCATGTAATTGGTGATCGTTATGATCTAGGACATGCTACAGGTAAGGAGGCCCGAGTGGCTTTAGCTATTACCGATAAAGGTTTTGCAAGCAAATTGTCTAGTCTACTCAACGAAAAATAATCGGGGGTGAGCAGATGACCAAAATCAGAGTTCATGAATATGCGAAACAAGTGAATAAAACGAGTAAAGAGGTTATTGAAGCACTAAATAATTTAAATGTTAGCGTAACAAACCATATGTCAATGTTAGAAAAAGACGTAGTGTCAAAGTTAAACCAAACATTTAAAACGAAAACAGACGCGAAGCAACCTACTCAAAATGTTTCGCAAAAATCACAGCAATCGGTGAAAAAGCAAGATGGGCAAAAGCAGCAATCTGCTACTTCCAAGCCTAAGGCCAATAATCAGCAACAAACGCATCAAAACTCAAATTCGTCTAACGAAAAATCTAAGAATACAAAAGGTAGTCAAAATCGAAATATGACAAATAATAATAATAATAACAATAATAATAATCGTAGAGGTGGCGGAGGTTATAACCAACGTCCAAAACCAGGAATTCATGGCGGGAAACGTCGCCATCCAAAAACACATCAGCCAAGTCAACCAGTGAAACAAAAGGAATTACCAGAAAAAATTACGTTTGTTGAATCACTTTCTGTAGCGGAATTAGCTAAAAAATTACACCGTGAGCCATCAGAAATTATTAAAAAATTATTTATGCTTGGTGTAATGGCAACAATTAACCAAGAATTAGATAAGGATGCAATTGAATTAATTTGCGCAGACTATGGTGTAGAAGTTGAAGAAGAAATTCGTGTAGATATTACGGATTTAGAAACACACTTCGAACAAACAGAAGAAGTAAACGAGGCGGACTTATCAGAACGTCCTCCTGTAGTAACAATTATGGGTCACGTTGACCATGGTAAAACTACATTGTTAGACTCTATTCGCAATACTAAGGTTACAGCTGGTGAGGCTGGAGGTATTACTCAGCATATCGGTGCTTATCAAGTAACTGAAGGCGACAAAAAGATTTCGTTCCTAGATACACCAGGACACGCTGCTTTTACAACGATGCGTGCGCGCGGTGCTAAAGTAACGGACTTAACGATTTTAGTAGTAGCTGCGGATGATGGCGTAATGCCACAAACTGTAGAAGCGATTAACCACGCAAAAGCGGCGGAAGTACCAATTATTGTTGCAGTCAATAAAATGGATAAACCTTCAGCAAATCCAGACCGTGTAATGCAAGAGTTAACAGAGCATGGCCTAGTTCCTGAAGCTTGGGGTGGAGAAACAATTTTCGTACCAATCTCTGCATTAAAAGGTGAGGGTATCGACACATTACTTGAAATGATTTTACTTGTCGCTGAAGTGGGAGAATTAAAAGCAAACCCTAATCGTCTAGCGCTTGGTACAGTAATTGAAGCACAGCTAGATAAAGGTCGAGGTTCTGTTGCAACACTTTTAGTACAAGATGGAACATTAAAAGTTGGGGATCCAATTGTTGTCGGCCATACTTTTGGGCGAGTACGTGCTATGGTAAACGATAAAGGACGTCGTGTGAAAGAAGCTGGACCATCAACGCCAGTAGAAATCACAGGTTTAAATGAAGTACCACAAGCTGGCGACCGTTTCGTTGTCTTTGAAGACGAAAAAACAGCACGCCAAGTTGGTGAAACTCGTGCAATGTCAGCGATTCAAGCACAACGCTCAGAAAAACAACGTGTAACGCTTGATAATCTATTCGAACAAATGAGTCAAGGTGAAATGAAAGAGCTTAACTTAATTGTAAAAGCTGACGTTCAAGGTACTGTAGAAGCGATGGCTGCATCATTAATGAAAATTGATGTAGAAGGCGTAAACGTGAAAATTATTCACACTGGCGCTGGGGCGATTACAGAATCAGATATTTCTCTTGCAGCAGCTTCAAATGCAATTGTTATTGGCTTCAATGTTCGTCCAGATATCAATGCAAAACGAGCAGCAGAAGAAGAAGGCGTAGATATTCGTCTACACCGCATTATCTATAAAGTGATCGAGGAAATTGAACAAGCAATGAAAGGTATGCTTGATCCAGAATTCGTAGAAAAAATTATTGGTCAAGCAGAAGTTCGCCAAACAATTAAAGTATCAAAAGTTGGTACAATTGCTGGTTCATACGTAACAGAAGGTAAAGTAACTCGTGATTCTGGCGTACGTGTAATCCGCGACAATGTAGTAATTTTTGAAGGTGAATTAGATACACTTAAACGTTTCAAAGATGAAGTAAAAGAAGTTGCCAAAGGTTACGAATGTGGTATTACTATTACAAACTTCAACGATATTAAAGAAGGCGACATTATTGAAGCCTATATTATGGAAGAAGTTAAACGCGTTTAATGATTGTTTATGCAGAGGTTGAATTTATGATTCAAACTGCCCATTCGTTGAAGGAAAAACGTGCTGTCTTACAGCGTATGCTTACCCGCACAAAGCAAAAATTTAATGTATCCATTGCGGAAGTTGACCATCAAAATGTATGGCAGCGCACGAAATTAGCGCTTGTTGCTGTTTCTTCTTCAAAAGAAGCAGCCGAGCGTGAAATAAATCACGCGCTTCACTACTTACAGTCAAATCCGGCTTGGGAACAGTTAAATGTGTGGCGAGACTATTTATAAGTAACATTAGAAGTTGTGTTGTATGATTTAGCCATACCTTGTATGTAACTATATGTGCAAGTGAAGACATAACTTTCTGTACATCGAAATTGAGGTGACAAACTATGTCTCTACGCTCAAACCGTGTCGCTGAGCAAATGAAAAAAGAACTCGGTGATATTATTGGACGTAAAATAAAAGATCCGCGTGTTGGTTTCGTTACTGTTACTGGTGTTGAAGTGACAGGTGATTTACAACAAGCGACAATTTATATTACAACTCTAGGCAATGAACGTGAAAAAGAGGAAACCTTAAAAGCTTTATTAAAGGCTTCTGGTTTCATTCGTTCAGAAATCGGGTCACGAATCCGTTTACGTCGTACACCAGAACTAATCTTTGAATTCGATTCATCGATTGAATATGGTAACCGTATTGATTCATTGCTACGTGGTTTACACGAAGAATAAGCTTAACTTAAAAAAGTCTGCCGATGCATGTTCATGCAGGCAGACTTTTTTGGCCTTCGTGCAGAGCTTACCTATATGTTTTGGCGACCGCACGCCAGTTTTTTTCGGTAGGTGTCAGGCATCCACTTCTATCTTAAAAGTGGATTTATCCTCAAAAGTCATGGATGACAATTGTCTATGTAAAGAAGTTGATTGGAGTGAGACTGGCGACTCCTTGGGGATTAGCAATAAACGAAGGCTAAAAGCATCACATCCTGTGATAACACCTTCGTGACCCACATCGTGTTGGCCCGAGACCCTGCAGCGAAGCGGATGTTTCCTGTGCGAAAGCGAAGTGTCAGCTACAAAGCGCCCAGTCGGAACGGAAATCAACCACACGTTTTGATGATGATCCTAAAAGTGATGAAAATCTAACGAAGATCAAAATTGCTAAAAATGAATTGATTTTAGGAGGAAATTTATGAACGGTATTTTACCGCTTTGGAAAGAACGTGGCATGACAAGTCATGATTGCGTTTTTAAATTACGAAAAATTTTACGTACTAAAAAAGTTGGCCATACAGGCACACTTGATCCAGGTGTTGAGGGAGTTCTTCCCATTTGTATTGGTCAAGCAACACGCATCGCAGAATACTTAACTGATGCAGGGAAAACCTATGAAGCTGTTATTTCAATTGGCCGTACAACGACAACGGAGGATGCAGAAGGAGAAACGGTTGAGCAAGATAGTACGGCTAAAAAGTTCACACGTACTCAATTGCAAGAGGTTTTAGCATCGCTAACAGGTGTTATTCAACAAACGCCACCGATGTTTTCAGCTGTCAAAGTAAATGGTAAACGTCTCTATGAATATGCTCGAAAAGGCGAAATTGTCGAAAGACCTACACGTCAAGTTACCATTTATGCATTAGAACTACTAGATGATGTAGAAATATATGAAGGGCAAGAAATTACATTTCCAGTACGTATAGCGTGTAGTAAAGGGACGTATATTCGAACACTAGCTGTGCAAATCGGAGCGGCACTTGGCTATCCAGCACACATGAAAGAGCTCGTACGCACAGCCTCAGGTACATTTACGCAAGAGAATTGCTTTACGTTGGCACAAGTTGCTGAACTGATGGAAGGTGAACAAATTGATACATGCATTTTACCAGTTGAGTATGCATTAACAGATTATCCATATATGGAGATCACTTCCGCAAACGAAAAAGAAATTTTCAATGGACAAGTGCTTCCCGCAGATGCATTATTAAAGATACATGATAAAATTGTTTTTGGAATCAGTGGGAAAGCAATTGCGGTCTATCATGCCCATCCTACAAAGGAAGGGTTTATGAAGCCACATAAGATGTTTCCGACGATAGAGTAGGAGGATTTTTTAGTATGGAGGTCATTCATTTAAAATACCCACACCAACTACAGCAACGAGAAAGCATGCAGCCATATTCATTGGCACTTGGTTTTTTTGATGGTGTACATAGAGGGCATCAGGCAGTTATTAAGGCAGCGAAAGAAGAAGGAGACAAGCGTCAAATTCCAACGGCTGTTATGACATTCGATCCACATCCTTCTTTAGTGCTTGGCGGGCGTAACGAAAAAGTATTTTATATAACGTTATTACAGCAAAAATTGCAGCTTTTTGAAGAACAGGGTGTTGATACAGTATTTGTTGTGCATTTCACATCTGATTTTGCAAAGCTTTCACCTGATGCATTTATTGATACATTTATTCGTGGGTTGAACATTCAACATGTTACAGCAGGCTTTGATTATTCTTTTGGCGCATTTGGGAAAGGTACAATGGAAGAAATGCGTGCATTGAGTAATGGAGATTACGGCGTAACGGTTGTTGAAAAGAAAACTGATGATATTGAAAAAATTAGCTCTACACGTATCCGTAAGCTTTTGCAAGAGGGAGATATGGAGGAAGCGAGATTACTCCTAGGACGTCCATTTGAAGTTACGGGTATCGTTGTACATGGTGATAAGCGAGGACGCACAATAGGTTTCCCAACTGCAAATGTCCAAGCGTTAGAGGGAACTTATATTCCAGCAAGCGGTGTATATGCGGTTCGAGTACTTGTACAAAATAACTGGTATGATGGTGTATGTAATGTAGGCTATAAACCAACATTTAAAGATCCGAACGACAAACAATTATCCATCGAAGTCCATATATTAAACTTCGAAAAAAATATTTACGGTGAAGAAGTGCATGTCGCTTGGTATAAACGTATAAGAAGTGAACGAAAATTCGATGGCATTGAAGCGTTAAAAGCGCAAATCGAAAAAGATAAACAGCAAGCAATTCAATATTTTACACTTATTACCGAAAATTAAAACATACGTCATGACTTATGTTGAGTGTAATGGCTCATCGGACGCTCCCAGCCGGAACGAAAATTAACTACACACGTTATAGTGTTGAGCCATTTTTATCGAGTTAATACAATTTAAATGTGCTTTAACATTTGAATGGACTTATGTTAACGCTTGCTTGACCTATTGATTTATGGTAACATTCATAAGTGCATAATATGCTTATCCTTAGCTCGGTATATCGATGACTCCAACGTGTACTGTGCTAATGGGGATTAACAATTATTTAGGAGGTCCATACAAAATGGCTATTTCAAAACAACGTAAAAACGAAATTATTGCTGAGTTCCGTACTCACGAAAGTGACACTGGTTCTCCAGAAGTACAAGTTGCAGTGTTAACAGAGGAAATTAACGCTCTAAACGCTCACTTACGTACACACAAAAAAGATTTCCACTCTGAGCGTGGTCTTCTTAAAATGGTAGGTCGTCGTCGTCACTTATTAAAATATCTACGTGAAACTGACGTACAACGTTACCGTGAACTAATCACTCGTTTAGGCTTACGTCGCTAATTGTCAATCGAAAAGCGGGATTAATCCCGCTTTTTCTTTATGTTTATAAACATTAAGAACAAGGTAAACTTTACGTTACGAAGTTACAGGAGACTCCCATTCTCGGAAGGTGGGAAAGGAATGTGAATGTGGCCCTTATTAGTGGGTGTTCAAACGCCTACTAAATGAAGATAAAGCCTAGCACGGATTGTAAAAGGAATCCTGCCAGTACGATTCAAAATCCGGGCGCAATGACGTTAGGCGAAAGTGATTATGTTAAAAAAAGCATGTATGATATGAACTTCAAGCAAAAAAACACTGTTTCAATCAAATACAGAAATAAATCCTAAATAAATTGGCAATAACTGAATTTAAATGTATTATTATTTCATGAAATATTTAGCATAGAACAAGCATTTTTGGTACACTTACTATTAGTACATACAGACGCAGTAAGTGTTTTTATAATAGAGAGGGGTTCATTGAATGAACGAAAAGAAAGTCTATTCCTATGAATGGGCTGGCCGTCCACTTGTAATCGAAGTTGGACAGTTAGCAAAACAAGCAAATGGGGCCGTATTAGTACGCTATGGTGATACATCTGTACTTTCAACTGCAACAATGTCAAAATCACCGAAACCACTTGATTTCTTCCCATTAACAGTAAACTACGAAGAACGTTTATACGCAGCGGGTAAAATTCCTGGTGGCTTTATTAAACGTGAAGGACGTCCATCTGAAAAAGCAATATTAGCAAGCCGTTTGATTGACCGTCCAATTCGTCCAATGTTCCCAGACGGTTTCCGTAATGAAGTACAAGTTATTTCAATGGTTATGTCTAACGATCCGGATTGCACGTCTGAAATGGCTGCAATGGTTGGTTCATCATTAGCGTTAGCTATCTCGGATATTCCATTCGACGGGCCAATTGCAGGTGTACAAGTTGGATATATTGACGGTAAATTTATTGTGAACCCGACAGTGGAACAAGCTAATCAATCGACGATCCATCTATCTGTAGCAGGTAACAAGGATGCTATCAACATGGTTGAAGCAGGTGCACTAGAAGTACCGGAAGAAGTAATGCTAGAAGCCATTATGTTCGGTCATGAAGAAATCAAAAAAATTATTGCTTTCCAAGAGCAAATTGTTGCAGAAGTAGGGAAAGAAAAATTACCGGTAACATTATTTGAAATTGATGAAGCGATTCAAGCAGATATAAAAGCAGCTTGTGAGACTGACATGCATGATGCAATTCAAACTGCAGAAAAACATGCACGTGATGAGGCGATTCAAGCAGTAAAAGACCGTGTTATTGCTTCTTATGAAGAGCAAGAAGCGGATGAAGTAACAATGAAGCAAGTATACACAATTCTAGATAAAATGGTTAAAGACGAAGTGCGTCGCCAGATTACAGAAGATAAAGTTCGTCCAGATGGTCGTAAGTTAGACGAAATCCGTCCACTTTCTTCTGAAACTCAGCTTTTACAACGTACTCACGGTTCAGCATTATTTACGCGTGGTCAAACACAAGCTCTTTCTATTTGTACGTTAGGTGCACTAGGTGACGTACAAATTATCGACGGCTTAGGTGTGGAAGAATCAAAACGCTTTATGCATCACTATAACTTCCCACAATTTTCTGTAGGGGAAACAGGTCCAATTCGTGGGCCAGGTCGTCGTGAAATCGGTCATGGTGCACTAGGAGAGCGTGCTCTTGATGCGGTTATTCCAGATGAATCTGTATTCCCATATACAATCCGTTGTGTATCGGAAGTACTTGAGTCAAACGGTTCTACATCTCAAGCTTCTATCTGTGCTTCAACGTTAGCGATGATGGATGCTGGTGTGCCATTAAAAGCACCTGTAGCAGGTATTGCAATGGGTCTTATTAAAAAAGGCGAACATTACTCTATTTTAACTGATATTCAAGGTATGGAAGATCACCTTGGAGATATGGACTTTAAAGTTGCTGGTACAGCTAAAGGTGTAACAGCACTTCAAATGGACATTAAAATTGATGGTTTATCACGCAATATTTTAGAAGAAGCATTAACACAGGCTAAAATTGGCCGTATGCATATTTTAGAATCAATGCTGGCTACTCTTGCAGAACCACGTGAAAAATTATCTGCATTTGCACCGAAAATTGTCATCGTGAAAATCAATCCTGATAAAATTCGCGATGTCATCGGACCTGGTGGTAAACAAATTAACAAAATTATTGAAGAAACTGGCGTAAAAATTGATACTGAGCAAGATGGTACAATTTACATCTCTTCTGCAGATGAAGAAATGAACGCTCGTGCAAAACAAATTATCGAAGACATCGTACGTGAAGCAAAAGTTGGCGAGTATTACTTATCAACAGTGAAACGTATTGAAAAATTCGGTGCGTTCTGTGAAATATTCCCAGGAAAAGATGGTTTACTTCACATTTCTGAAATTCAAGAGGAACGTACAAAACAAGTTGAAGATGTATTAAAACTTGGCGATCAATTACTTGTAAAAGTTATTGAAATTGACAAGCAAGGTCGTGTGAATTTATCTCGTAAAGTTGTGATCCAAGAGGAAAAAGAACGCGCTGAGCAAGATAAATAATAAATTGTAGAAAAGGCTGCGTATAATGCGCAGCCTTTTTTAAATCAAGTATAAGGAATTTGGTTCTATAACGGATAATTTTGGGGAAGCTTGGTTCATCACTAAAGTCGTGGATGACTTTTGGTAAAACGTATACTATGTAAATAAGTTGATTGAAGTGGCTCATCGGACTTAAAGCTATGCTCTGTGCGAAAGCGAAGCGTCAGCAACAAATGTTTTCTGTAGCGAAAGCGAAGCGTCAGCACCAATGTTTTTTGTAGCGAAAGCGAAGCGTCAGCTACAAAGCGCCCAGTCGGAACGGAAATCAACAACACGTTTTGGTGATGACCCCACATTATGCCTTTGATGTAGAACCAGAGATAAATTGGGGGAGATTTTTTGGTACAAGTACATACATGTCAGAATGGTGTGCGTATTGTGTCTGAGCAAATCGATCATGTAAGATCTGTTGCGCTAGGCATTTTTGTTAATGCAGGATCTCGTTTTGAGCTACCTGAGGAAAATGGTATTACACATTTTATAGAACATATGCTTTTTAAAGGGACAAAAACTCGAACGGCTCGCCAAATTGCTGAAGAATTTGATCGAATTGGTGGAGAATTAAATGCCTTTACATCCAAGGAAAACACGTGTTATTATGCAAAGGTTTTAGACCATCATGCTGAGCTTGCAGTTACAATTTTAGCAGATATGTTCTTTAATTCTACGTTTGCAACGGAAGAATTAGAGAAGGAAAGACAAGTGGTACTAGAGGAAATATTAATGAGTGAAGACGCAGCTGATGACGATGTTCATGAAAAGCTATGGGGAGTCATGTATCCAGACGACGCACTCGGTCGTCCAATTCTCGGAACTGCGGCTACTTTAAAAACATTTACAGCAAATATGATCCGTAATTACATAGCTAAACATTATGGTCCAAAATCAGTTGTTATTTCAATAGCAGGAAATATTTCTGCGAAGCTCATGCAAACAATTGAAGATTTATTTGGCCAATATCAGCCATCCCCACTTGCGGTTGAACCTGTGCTTTCGAATCCTCATTTTTATCCAGGAGAGGTTTCTAAAACTCGCGATACAGAGCAAGCGCATTTGGCTATTTCTTATCCAGCAATTGGTGTAAAGGATCCAGATATGTATAGCTTTATTGCACTTAATAATATTATTGGTGGTAATATGAGCTCTCGTTTGTTCCAAGAAGTACGCGAAGAACGTGGTTTAGCTTATTCAATATTTTCTTACCAATCTTGTTATGCGGATGTTGGAGCATTTACGATTTATGGTAGTACAAGTCGTCAACAATTATCACAGCTTCAACATACAATTGATGCGACATTACTTGATATCGTAGTAGGTGGCGTGACAGAGGAAGAACTTATGAATGCGAAGGAACAGCTAAAGGGTAGTTTTGTACTCGGTCTAGAGGGGACAGGTGCTCGTATGAACCGCAACGGTACAAGTGAGTTAGTACATCGTAAACATCGTTCAGTAGATGAAGTATTAGCGTCAATCGATGCTGTCTCAATGGAATCGATCGATCGCTTAATCGCTAAAATTTTGAAAGCTGAGCCAGCTATATCAAATATCGGTCCCAAAGATTAAAACAAGGTTGCCGTTAATAGGCAACCTTTTCTCGATTGTGTTGCTTTAAAATACCTCTCTTGCTAAATATAACGTATGGCTTTGACGAAAAATAAAATTACTAATGAGTAAACTTATAAGTGTAGGAATTAACATAATGATCAAATTTTCGGCTATTTGAGATAAATAGTAATGAATAGGGAAATTAATTGTGAAAATAAGGAATATAGCTATTATCATTCTAAAATAACGCATCCTCTTTTCTAGATGATGGATATAAAACTGGCTGGAGATGAGTAAAGAAGCACTGCTAATATAGGCGAAGTACATGGCAAAATGCTCCGGAAAATTATTATCAGCTGCTGTTTGTGAAAAATAAGCAGGTGCTATTACAACAAAAAGTAGCATCACGATACCGTGACAATATAGAAAATCAGCTTGTAGCTGTGTTTTTCTTGTCAAAGGTAGACTATTCACAAACAATTCCCAATTTACTTTTTGATCGTCTTTATAGATTCCTTCCACAATGGAAGCAGAAAAAACTGCCGCAAATATTACTATTGCGGGATTATCTAAAAAAGGTATTTCCATATAACTTATGATCGTACAAATAAGAACTGCAAATAGAATGGACCATTTTTGGATCATTATTCTTTGTAAAAGTAAAGCCTGCATTAACCCTTTCCCTCCTAGAATTCTTTTTGTTGATAAATTGCGGTTGAAATGAGAGAGGACAACCATAAGATTAAAAGTCCAGCAAAAGGAGCAACAAACATATACGGTTTTAAGTTGGATAAAATGACTGTCATATCTGGAAAATACTCTTTTAAAAGACCAAATAAGAAACCAGGTATGAAGCAAAGAGCAATAAGAACCATTCTTCCCTTTATCGAACCGAATTTAATGTAGATCGGTAATAAAAGTGCTAGCATACAAAAGGCTAATGTCACAAGAAGAATAAATGTTGGAAAAAACGCTGCTGATGCCCAGTTATTCGTAAAACGATGAATAATAAAGACAATTGGTAGTGCGAGTATAAGCCCAAAAAGCATAAGGAGGATACTAAGTATATATTTACTAAGTACTATGTCCCCTTTTGAAATGGGTAAAGTATTTGCATATTTATCCCAACTGCTTTGTTCATCGTAGGTAAGAGCAGTTATAGTTTGAAAGGTCACGATAAATATAATTATTGTAAAGAGCATTAACCCTTGTTGCATAAAAATTGATATAAATAGGAAGAAAATTAACACGAAAGCCTGTGTTTTTAGTTGACGTTGAATCGTCATTAAATCTTTTAAGATAAGACCTGCCATGCTCAAACACTACCTTTCACATAAAATAGCATGATATCTTCTATAGATGGCTTTTCAAGGGAGAATACCTCATTTACTTCATTTTTTAGAACTAAAGCTTCTGTTCCAAAGGTTCCATTACGTTTTCTTATAATGGCATGCTCTGGTATTACACTTACTTCTTCATGATCGCCTTTAAATATGCCGTACTCATAGATAAGTACATCTTTACTTTCGCTAAATAAAATCTCCCCATTATGAATGAATGTAATGTAGTCAGCTATTTTTTCTAAATCACTTGTTATATGAGAAGAAAATAGGATGCTATGGGTTTCATCCTGCATAAACGTTAAAAACAAATCGAGAATTTCATCACGAATAATTGGATCTAGCCCACTCGTAGGTTCATCTAAAATTAATAGCTTTGGATGATGCGACATGGCTAATGCAATGGACAGCTTCATCCTCATTCCTCGAGATAATTCTTTTACCTTCTTGCTCACTGGAATTTTAAATTGTGCTAATCGTTCGAAATAATAGCTTGAATCCCATGTTTTAAATACTTTTTTCATAAATTTGTCGAGCTGCGTCGCATTGAGCGTTTCAGGCACATGTAAATCGTCAAAAACCACACCGATGTCGTTTTTTATCGATAATTCATGTTCGACAACATCCTTGCCAAATAGCAAAATTTCGCCATGTTCTTTTTTGAGTAAGTTAAGTATGCATTTAATTGTAGTAGACTTCCCAGCACCGTTTTCTCCTACAAAACCCATGACAGTGCCTTGAGGTACTGAAAAACTTACATCATTAAGAGCAAACCCTTCAAAGCTTTTCTGTAAATCATAAACTTCAATAGCATTCATTTAGTTGTCCTCCTCCAAAATTAATGAAAGTAACTCCTGTAATTCCTCTTTTGTTAGCCCTGCAGTTTTGGCCGTTTTCACTGCCAGTTGCATATGCTTTTCAACTTGACGTAATAATTCCTCGCGCAGAAAATCCTGATTTCGTTCTGTAACAAAACTTCCTTTACCAGCTACTGTTTCAATAAATCCATCTCGCTCTAAATCAGCATAAGCTCGCTTCGTTGTCATAACGCTAATTTTTAAATCCTTTGCAAGTGCACGAATAGATGGTAGTGCGTCACCTGCTTGTAATTTATTGGCTAGTATCGCTTCCTTAAGCTGTATGGTTATTTGCTCATAGATGGGTTTATCACTGGCATTGCTTAAATGAATATGCACAAATTTCTCACCTCGCACAACTGTATATACACACTATACACAGTTTGGTGAATAAATGCAATATTTTCATACTTTGGGTAAGGGTCACGAATTGCAAAAACTCGGCATATATTGGGGTAACGGTTCAAGGAGGGAGATGAGGCATGCTACTATCAGAGATGGTGGATAAAGAGTTAATTCAAATTGAGGGTGGCGTACATTTTGGTATATTGGCACATACAGAATGTCTATTAGATGTGCAAACAGGAAAAATTCATGGTTTTGAGATTGTTAAAGATAAATTGCCATTCCAAAAAAAGAAAGTAAAAGTTAGTGAAATGATACCTTGGCATGAAATTATACTAATTGGAGAAGATCGAATTTTATTTAACAAAACAACGACGGTACAGTCAGAATTTTTACAGTGAGGTGAGCTTTTGGAAAATGAAAAATGGCTTGTTATCGGTGAGGATCAAAGATTAAAGGAATTAGCTACTATGCTAAGAAGCCCATCGAGAACGGTATTTTATAAAAGAACATCAGTTTGGAATGAAGAGTTAAATAAGCTTGTATTAGAATTCCAACCAAATAGAATTGTTCTTCCCATCCTGCCACTAAAAATTGAAGTGGAACAGCTTTATGGGATATCCCAAGTTAAGTTTTATACAGGGCGTTTGACTATGCATTGGAAGCAATTGCTTGAGAAAAATGAAACAAATTGTTATTTACAACAAGAATCTTTTATTTGGCAAAACGCAAGATTAACAGCCGAAGGGTTTATCGCCACGTTTTACGGACTCGAGCAAAAATGCATTTACGGACAAAACTTTACGATCGCAGGTTTTGGACGCACAGCTAAAATGCTTGCCTCTTTACTTGTCAAGATGGGCGCTAATGTCCATATAGTTGCGCGTTCAGTTGTACAAGTGAGTGAAGCAAAGGCATATGGTTATAAAGCTACGAATTTAGACGACCGCAAATGGTCAGTTAATGATGGGATTTTTATCAATACGATTCCAGCTAAATGGATTACAGAATCATTCCTAGATCATGTCCCAGCTGTCCTATATGATTTGGCTTCAGAGCCTGGCTGTTTAGATATAGACACTGAGCAATTACAAACGTACGTACTATTGCCATCATTACCTGGGAAATACTTTGCACATGATGCAGCTACAATATTGTGCAAGGCAATAGAGGAGGAAGAAAATTGCTAACGGGTAAACGAATTGGTTTAGGTATTACAGCCTCTCACTGTACGTATGAGGATGTAGTACCTAAAATTCAAAACTTTATAGATGCAGGAGCAACAGTTATTCCAATAATTACGCATTCTGTGTTACATGCGGCTACGCGTTTTGGTACCGGAGAGGAGTGGATTGCAAAAATAGAGGAATTGACTGGTGAAAAGGTAATATCCTCTATTAAAGAGGCAGAACCATTCGGACCATCCAATCCATTGGATGCGATGGTTATAGCGCCGATGACTGGCAATAGTATTAGTAAATTTGCTAATGCAGCAACAGATAGTCCAGTATTGATGGCTGCTAAGGCAACATTGCGAAACGGTTCTCCTGTAGTCCTAGGCATCTCAACAAATGATGCGCTTGGCTTAAATGGTATGAATATTATGAGGCTGCTAAATGCTAAAAACATTTACTTTATTCCATTCGGGCAGGACTCCCCGCATTCCAAGCCAAATTCCTTGATTGCTGATTTTGATCAAATGGTCGCCACTGTACATGAAGCGATTACGGAGAAAAAACAATTACAACCACTGTTTATACAATATTTCAAATAATTCACGAATTACACACAATTTTCAGTATTTTTGTGATACAATAGCACACATTATGGAACATGTATTCAAGGAGAGATGACAGATGACAAAGCAGTTAGTAGTTGCGGTTGTTGGAGCAACAGGGGCAGTAGGCACAAAAATGATGGAACAGCTAATTAAACGGAACTTTCCAATCGGAGATATAAAATTTTTAGCTTCTGCACGTTCAGCAGGGAAACCAATCGAATTTAATGGTAAGACATATACAATTGAAGAAGCGACACCTGAAGCTTTTGAAGGCGTCAATGTCGCTTTATTCTCAGCTGGTGGTTCTGTCTCAGCGGTACTGGCGCCAGAAGCGGCAAAACGTGGTGCCGTAGTAATCGATAATACGAGCCATTTCCGCATGGATCCAGAGGTACCACTAGTTGTGCCTGAAGTAAATCGTGGCGATCTTGCTAAGCATAAAGGGATTATTGCGAATCCAAACTGCTCTACAATTCAAATGATGGCTGCACTTGAACCTATTCGTAATGCATTTGGCTTAACTAAAATTATTGTATCAACATACCAAGCCGTTTCAGGTGCAGGTATTTCTGCTATTCAAGAATTAAAGGCACAAAGTGAAAATTGGGATGCAGGTAAGGATGTAGAAGCAAATATTTTACCTTCTGGTAGCGACAAACGTCATTATCCAATCGCTCGTAATGTCATTCCACAAATTGATAAATTTACAGACAATGGCTTTACATACGAAGAAATGAAAATGATTAATGAAACGAAGAAAATCATGCATGCACCAGAACTAAAAGTAGCAGCAACTTGTGTTCGCGTGCCAGTCGTTTCAGGACACTCTGAATCTGTTTATATTGAAGTAGAAAAAGAAGCAACGGTACAGGAGGTTTTTGAAGTATTACGCAGTGCACCAGGAGTAGTATTACAAGATGATATCGCAACACAAACTTACCCAATGCCTATCTATGCAGAAGGGGAAGATGCTACTTATGTAGGTCGTATCCGTCAAGACTTAGACAATAAAAAAGGATTCCACCTATGGATTGTTTCTGACAATCTTTTAAAAGGCGCTGCATTAAACTCTATTCAAATTGCAGAAGCAATGCTGGAGGATAACTTACTATAAGAGGGGTGTAAGGATGAATTTAGGTCGAATTGGAACGGCGATGATTACGCCGTTCAAAGAAGATGGCACGATTAATTATCCAGAACTAGAACGTATTATTAATTATTTGATTGATAATGGTACAGATTGTATTGTCGCATGTGGCACAACCTCTGAAAATCCAACTATGTCCACAGAAGAAAAAATTGAAGTTGTACGCTTTACAGTAGAAAAAGTAGCAGGCCGTGTACCTGTAATTGCAGGTACAGGGGATAACGAGACTGCTTACTCTATTGCAATGACGCACAAGGCTGAAGAAAATGGTGCAGATGGTATTATGCTTGTAGCACCGTATTATAATAAGCCAAATCAACGCGGTATTTTTGCCCATTTTGAGACAATTGCAAAAGAAACAAGTTTACCTGTCATGCTTTATAACGTGCCAGGACGTACAGGCGTCAATATTGCCTATGAAACTTCCGTTGCTTTAAGTAAAATCCCTAATATTTCTTGGATTAAAGAAGCGAGTGGCAATTTAGATCAAATGGGCGATATTATTGAGAATGTTGATTCAGATGATGATTTCTTCGTTTATAGTGGGGATGATGGTTTAACACTTCCACTACTAGCAATAGGCGGAGCTGGAATTATTTCTGTTGCTGCTCATGTTGTCGGAAATGATATGCAATTAATGATTAAAGCGTTTGAAGAAGGAAATCACGAGCTAGCAGCCAAAATTCACCGAGCATTATTACCACTTGTACGTGCGTTGTTCGCACAGCCAAACCCATCGCCTATAAAATACGCGATGACAAAATTAGGCTTTGATACACTTAATGTTCGTCTGCCAATGATGGAAATGACAGATGAGGAAAAAGCAAACTTTGACCGCATTTGGGATACGTATCAAGAAAAAGCGAAAAGCTTTAGAAAAATAAGTACCTTTAGTTAAATCCTCAGACCGTAAACAAACGTGAGATTTTTTAGTTTGTTTGCGGTCTTTTTCTTTTTGTTAAAAATATAAAGATCATTGCTCGAAGGGATGCCCCCTCATGGTAGATAGTATCCGCTCAAGCGCTGGAACAACCATACAGAGAAAAGGCTTACAATCCGCGATATACCCATTGCCACAAGATTACGTCGCTAAATAAAAGGCAAAAATTAAACCTTTCACAATGCTACATACTTATCAAGCTTTCCATCTATTAGTAATAAAATTAGCAAAAAATTTCTGTTTCCTTCATGAAAGTTGAATTTTTAATTTGTGCAAAAGCTTTGCAAACCGTATAATAAATCTTAAGTGGTTGCTGTTCGGGATATTTTTTAGGAGGAAATAAATTGACAAAAAAGAAAAATGAATTAATTCGCATCATCCCACTTGGTGGCGTCGGCGAAATTGGGAAAGCAATGTACGTAGTAGAAATTGACGAAGAGCTATTTGTAGTGGATAGCGGCTTAATGTTCCCTGAAGACGAAATGCTGGGCATTGATATCGTGATTCCGGATATTACGTATTTAGAAGAAAATAAAGATCGTGTGAAAGGGATTTTCTTAACACATGGTCATGAAGATGCAATTGGCTCGATTGCCTATGTATTACAAAAAGTGAAAGCGCCAGTGTACGGATCAAAATTAACAATTGCACTTGCCAAGGAACATTTAAAGGAGTTGCCTGCACCACATCAGGTGAAATTCTTTGAGGTGACGAACCGTAGTCGTATGAATTTTAACTCAACGTATGTGACATTCTTCCATACAACACATAGTATTCCCGATTCGTTAGGGGTAGTGTTCCATACATCTGAAGGAGCAATTGTTCATACAGGGGAGTTTAAATTCGATCAATCAGCGACAGGCAAATTTAAGCCTGATTTAGCAAAAATGGCTCAGTTAGGAGAAGAAGGCGTATTTATTCTATTATCTGAGTCGAGTGAAGCTGAGCGACCAGGTTATACGACATCTGAGATTGTCATTGAAGAGCAATTATCAAAAACATTCCATTCAGCACCAGGTCGTATTTTAGTTGCTGTTTATGCATCGAATTTTATTCGTATTCAACAAGTAATTACACAAGCTCAAAAGTCTTTCCGTAAAGTAGTCATCGTAGGAAAACCTTTAGAGAAAGCTGTAGATTTAGGTGTACAGCTAGGTTACTTAACGGCTGAGGAAGATACAATCATCCCTATTTCTGAAATGCAAAAATATCAAGATGATGAGATTATTATTATTGCGACAGGTAATAAAGGGGAGCCACTTGATGCATTAGAGAAAATCGTCCGTAAACATCACCGAGACATTAAAATAAAGCAAGATGATACCGTATTAATTACTTTTACACCATCTCCAAGTATGGAAGTGCAGATGGCTAATACGATGAACTCTATTGCAAAAGCAGGCGCTGAAATTTTAACATCTAGCAAAAATGTACATGTGTCGGGTCACGGTAGCCAAGAGGATTTAAAATTAATGCTAAATTTAATGCAACCGAAGTACTTTATCCCTGTGCAAGGTGAGTACCGTATGCTTATTGCTCACTCTAAGCTTGCTCAACAACTAGGTATGCAAAAATCACAAATTTTTATCGCCGATAAAGGGGATATTGTAGAATATAAAAATGGTAAAATGCGAATGAGTGGTCGTGTACAAGCTGGTAATGTATTAATAGACGGTATTGGTGTTGGGGATGTAGGCAACATCGTACTTCGCGATCGTAAGTTATTATCGCAGGATGGTATTTTCATTGTTGTTGTAACGTTAAACCGTGCTCAAAAGAAAATTGCATCTGGTCCAGAAATTTTATCGCGTGGTTTCGTATATGTACGCGAATCAGAAGAATTGATGGTAGAAGCTTCTGAGATTGCGAAAACTGTTATTGAAAAATACGTTGGTAAAGATACATTTGAATGGACAAACATTAAACAAGAAATTCGAGATACACTAAATACGTATTTATTCCAAAAAACGAAGCGCCGCCCAATGATTATCCCAATCATTATGGAATATTAAAATGAAAGATCATCGTTGAATGAAAAAGGATTTTCTAACCGAATGTAAACGGTGGAAAATCCTTTTTTTGGCTCGAACCTAATGGTGAGAATATATTTGTTAAAACGTATGTCATTTTTCTTCATTGAGTAGAAGGCTCCCACCTCTGAGCCTGCATCGGTAAAAATGCCATGTCCTGTGGCATTACCGAAATGACCAACATCGTGTCGGTCCTCGTGCAGGCCTGCGCACAATGCAAAATTGTTTATTTGTAGCGAAAGCGAAGCGACAGGCCATTACTACGCCAAGGTAAAATTGGTCAGAGGGTGGATTTCCGTTCCGGCTGAAGTCTTTAGGAAAGCCCAGCCGGAACAAAGATTAACGACACGTTATGGTGCTGAGTCTATTTTTTGAAATAAACAAGTTCTACATGATATTATTCGCTACATATATAGAATGGATTACAAAAGAAGGTGAAATAGATGGCCACTAGAAAAAAAAGAAAAGTCACGAAAAGTAAAACGTCTACAGAAAAAAAAGAAATGCATCCACTTATGTATGAAATTTTAGGACTTATCTTCATTGCATTAGCGGTTATTATGATGTTTGAATATGGCATGATTGGACGTGTTCTCCAAACAATCGCAATGTTTCTTTTAGGAAATTTACATTTTGCTGTGCCATTTATGTTGATATTTGTTGCGTTATTACTAATGATTGGGCGGAAAAAAGTGAGCATTTATGATCGTCTCATATTAGGGATGCTCCTTATTGTTATGAGTTTAACAATTTTTAGTCACGGTATTCTTTTTGAACAATTATCAAAATCTGGTGGTTTATTATCAGACTCTGTGTTGCGAGAATCTTGGCGAATATTAATTAATTCAGAGGGTATTATCCATCGAAGTAACGCACTTGGCGGAGGTATGATTGGTGCACTGTTATTCAGCGCTCTACATGTATTATTTGAGGCAACAGGTGCAAAGGTCGTTGCATGGGTTATTTTCTTTATCGGCTTAATTTTAGTAACAGGAAAGGCGCTTGTTCCATATTTAGCAGAAAAAATGCCTGACCTTTTTGGGAAATGGCAAAAGAAACATCGTGAAAAGAAAAAAAATATGCCAAAGAAATCTAAAAATCGCCGTTCAAAAGTAGAAAGCAAGGATGAAATCGCAGCTGTCGAACAGGAGCCAGAGGTACAAGAGGAAGAGGAAGATTCTTATGAACCAATCATCTCTGCCTTTACGCAAAATGTATCTCATGAACGGGAAGAATATGCAACAGCTGAAAATGAAGATATTGAACATGGAGATATGGTTGATGATGTCCATATCGAAGGGGCAGATACTGTAGAAAATGCAGATTATCAACTACCGTCTTATAATCTATTACAATTACCACCACAGCATGACCAAAGTGGCGAATATTCTGTTATTCAGGCCAATGCGAAAAAGCTTGAGCAAACGTTGCAAAGCTTTGGTGTAAAAGCAAAAGTAACGCAGGTTCATTTAGGCCCAGCTGTCACGAAATATGAAATATTACCAGATATAGGTGTGAAAGTAAGTAAAATTGTAAACTTACAGGATGATCTTGCCTTAGCACTTGCTGCAAAGGATATTCGTATGGAAGCACCTATTCCAGGGAAGTCTGCAATCGGCATTGAAGTACCAAATAGTGAGGTAGCAATTGTTACATTGCGAGAAGTGTTAGAGTCTAAAGATGGTGCAAAGCCAGAAGCATTATTACAAGTCGCATTAGGTCGTGATATTACCGGACAAGCAGTACTCGCCGAGCTCAATAAAATGCCACATTTACTTGTTGCAGGTTCGACGGGTAGTGGGAAAAGTGTGTGTATAAATGGTATTGTCGTATCAATCCTAATGCGGACAAAACCACATGAAGTTAAGCTCATGATGATAGACCCGAAAATGGTGGAGTTAAATGTTTATAATGGAATTCCTCATCTACTGGCACCAGTTGTTACGGATGCTCGTAAAGCGTCTCAGGCGCTAAAGAAAGTTGTAGCTGAAATGGAGCGCCGCTATGATCTATTTTCGCATACAGGTACTCGTAATATCGAAGGCTACAATGGTCATGTACAAAAAGTTAATGAGCAAACGGATGAAAAACATCCGAAATTACCTTATATTGTGGTAATTGTGGACGAGTTAGCAGACTTAATGATGGTTGCCTCAAGTGATGTAGAAGATTCTATTACACGTTTAGCACAAATGGCACGTGCAGCAGGGATTCATTTAATAATTGCAACCCAACGACCAAGTGTTGATGTATTGACAGGTGTGATTAAAGCAAATATTCCTTCGCGTATTGCCTTTGCGGTTTCATCAGCAATCGATTCTAGAACGATTTTAGATATGGGTGGAGCGGAACGTTTACTTGGTCGAGGCGATATGCTGTTTTTACCTGCCGGTGCATCTAAACCGAAACGTGTGCAAGGTGCCTTTTTATCAGATCAAGAAGTTGAGTCAGTTGTTACCTTTGTTATAGAACAGCAAAAAGCACAGTATCAGGAGGAAATGATTCCGACCGAAGAAGAGACAATTTTAGAGGAAACCGACGACTTATTTGATGAGGCAGTACAGTTAGTTGTGAGTATGCAGACGGCCTCTGTTTCGATGTTGCAACGCCGCTTCCGTATCGGCTATTCGAGAGCTGCTCGTATTGTCGATCAAATGGAACAACGCGGTATTGTCGGGCCTTCAGAGGGTAGTAAACCTCGACAAGTGCTCATTAATCAATACGATAATTAGTTCAAAATAACGACAAAAAAATGAATAATGTTGAATATATTAAGTAGGCCCAAATTCATTTCAAAATTCGGAAGCAATTACGCTAAGGTGTAATTGCTTTCAGTCTATAAAAATGTTATATTTATGAACGATTAGTAGGAATGTTGTACATCAGATGTCTGATCTCTGATATTGGTGGTGATATATGTGACTATTAAAGCAGATCATCGTCATCTCTATCTTCAAGTAATTGATCGTTTAAAGTCTGACATTGAAACAGGCATTTTTAAAGAAAATGAAAAACTGCCTTCAGAGTTTGAATTATCGAAATCACTAGGAGTCAGTCGAGCAACGCTTAGAGAAGCGCTACGACTGTTGGAAGAGGAAAATGTTATTGTGCGTCGACATGGGGTGGGTACATTTGTAAACCCTAAGCCTTTGTTTACATCAGGTATCGAGCATTTATCGAGCATTTCTTCTATGATCGAGGCAGCAGGTATGGAACCCGGTTCCCGCTTTTTAAAGGCGACGGAAAGTATACCTTCTGAGGAAGATTTAAAACGCTTCCAATGTGATGGCGAAGATAAAATACTCACAATTGAACGTGTCAGAACAGCGGACGGCGAGCCGGTAGTATACTGCATAGACAGATTACCAGCAAGTTTCCTGCCAACTGACTTTGTTGAAAAAAAAGAAGTTTCACTTTTCTCTGCACTTGAACAATCTGGTAAAATTCATGTTGCCTATGCCGTTACATATATTGATCCAATCGGGTATCATGAGCAAGCTTCACCGATTTTAAATTGCGGGCGTGAAACAGCTCTTTTAGTATTAAAGCAGTTGCATTACGATGATCATGATCAAGTAGTGCTGTATTCAAAAAATTATTTCCGAGCTGATAAATTCAGCTTCCATGTAGTTCGTAAACGGGTGTAGAACATTTCTAGATATTTTCCTGCTAATTACAATACCTTTGGGGGGTTAACAGAATGAAGAAACGTAAATTTGGCTTAGTATTATCATCAGTTTTAGCTGCAAGTGCAATTTTAGGTGCATGTGGTACGAAAGACGAAGAAAAACCTGCAAAAGACAATGGAAATGCATCATCAGGCGAAAGCAACAAAGAAGAAGCATTCTCAGTAGCAATGGTTACTGACGTAGGTGGCGTTGATGATAAATCATTCAACCAATCTGCTTGGGAAGGTGTTCAAGCTTACGGTAAAGAAAATAACTTGAAAAAAGGTAATGGTGGCTACGATTACTTACAATCAAAATCTGACGCTGACTATGAATCAAATTTAAACGCATTATTACGTCGTGACTTTAATTTAGTATTTGGTATTGGTTATTTGATGGAAGATGCTATGACTGCAATAGCTGAAGAAAATCCAGATAAAAAATTCGCAATCGTTGATGCTTCCGTAAAAGCAGACAACGTAGCATCTATTATGTTCAAAGAGCAAGAAGGTGCTTTCTTAGCTGGTGTAGCAGCTGCGAAAATGTCTAAAACAGGGAAAATCGGCTTCGTTGGCGGAGGAGATATTCCTGTTATTAATCGCTTTGAAGCTGGATTCGTTGAAGGGGCTAAAACAGTAAATCCGGATATCGATATTCAAAGAAAATATACTGGCGCATTTGATAAAGCTGATCTTGGTAAAATGACAGCTAATAGCATGTATTCTTCAGGCGTAGATATTATCTTCCACGCTGCTGGTGCAACTGGTAACGGTGTATTCTCTGAGGCAAAGGAACGTAAGAAAAAAGATCCTAAGGCAAATGTATGGGTAATTGGTGTAGATGCTGACCAATACGAAGAAGGTAAAGTAGATGATAAAACAAACGTTACATTAACATCTATGTTAAAAGGTGTTAACGCAGCAGTTATAGATATTTCAAATAAAGCGAAAAATGGTGAGTTCCCTGGTGGCAAAACGCTTACTTATGGCTTAGCTGAAGACGGCGTGAAACTTGCAGATTCTCGTGGTGCAATCCCAGCAGATGTTCAAACTGTCATTGATGAATATAAAGAAAAAATTGCTAAAGGTGAAATTAAAGTTCCAGAAAAAGCGAAAAAATAATTCATCTTTTGATCATCATAAGGGACTTTTAACAAGACCCTTATGATGATTTTTCAATCTATCGTTATATTTTGACTATTCGCAATACTCTATTGGATGCTATTTGTTTACCATAGAGGTAGTAATTTTTCTATGAGTTTATCAAAAGAATAGTAATGATGGTATCAAGTTAATAGAAGAAAGGTTTCTAACGATGACCTTTCCTGTATTAATTTATCTTCATTCAGAAGAATATCTACCTCTATTAGTGGGACATACATCGTGAATTTTTGTTAATAGGGTACATAATACCACTGAGCGAAGATGGAACCTCCGGCTGAGGTCATTGCTGTCGATGTGAAAAAACGTTGAACTAACAGTGACTATAGCTAGTATTAAGTTTGTCTCAAACAAATCTAAATAACGGTTTCAAAAACTGGACGTATTGTTTATGTGTGCGAAAGCGAAAGTGTTAACAAAGCGTCAGTAATGTTTTATGTAGCGAAAGCAGAGTGACAGCTACAAAATGTTTTCTGTGGCGACTGCCACAATTACGCCAAGGCGAAATTGATAAAAGTGCCTATTAAGGGAGTGACGAAATTGGAATACGTGATTGAGATGCTAGGAATCCGAAAAGAATTCGGTAATTTCGTAGCGAATAATAACATCACCCTCCAACTGAAAAAAGGCGAAATTCATGCATTACTAGGTGAAAATGGTGCAGGTAAATCGACTTTAATGAACGTCCTTTTTGGTTTGTATCAACCAGAGGGTGGCGAAATTCGTGTTCGTGGGAAAGCTGTTAAAATTACAAATCCAAATGTGGCCAATGATCTAGGGATTGGTATGGTGCATCAGCACTTTATGTTGGTTGAAAATTTTACAGTAACAGAGAATATTATTTTAGGCTCTGAACCTGTAAAAATGGGTGTTATTAACATTAAAGATGCGGCAAAGAAAGTACAGGCACTTTCTGAGAAATATGGTTTAGATGTTGATCCATATGCCAAAATCGAGGATATTACTGTAGGGATGCAACAGCGTGTTGAAATTTTAAAAACACTATACCGCGGTGCAGAAATTTTAATCTTTGACGAACCTACGGCATCTTTAACACCACAGGAAATTACAGAGCTCATTCAAATAATGCGCCGCTTAATTGCAGAGGGCAAATCCATTATTTTAATTACTCATAAGCTAAAAGAAATTATGGAAGTTTCTGACCGTGTGACGATTATCCGAAAAGGGGAAGGGATTGGGACAGTTATAACTGCTGAAACAAATCCTAACCAATTAGCTGAAATGATGGTTGGACGCCAAGTTGAATTTAAAACAGAAAAAACAGAAGCAAAACCAACTGATGAAGTACTTACAATCGAAAACCTGGTTGTTACAGACTATCGTAATATCGATAAAGTAAAAGGTTTGAACTTAAACGTACGTAAAGGTGAAATTGTTGGTATTGCGGGTATCGATGGTAACGGACAATCTGAGTTAATCGAGGCTATAACGGGTTTACGTAAAATTAAAAGTGGTAACGTTAGATTAAATGGCAAAGATATAACAAATATGAAGCCTCGTAAAATTACGGAGGAAGGCGTTGGGCATATCCCACAAGATCGCCATAAGCATGGTTTAGTGTTAGATTTCCCAATAGGTCATAATATCGCACTACAAACATATTATCAATCTCCAATCGCTAAGGGCTTTGTCATGGACTACAAGAAAGTGTCTGAAAAAGCACGCCAAATCATTGAAGAATATGATGTGCGTACAGGTAATGGTGAAATGACGCCAGCACGTGCCCTTTCAGGCGGTAACCAGCAAAAAGCGATTATAGGTCGTGAAATTGATCGTAATCCAGATTTATTGATTGCTGCTTTACCAACACGTGGTCTTGACGTAGGGGCAATTGAATTTATTCACGCTCGCCTTATTGAGCAACGTGACAAAGGAAAAGCCGTACTGTTAATTTCATTTGAATTAGATGAGGTTATGAATGTTTCGGATCGTATTGCTGTTATTTATGACGGTCAAATTGTGGATGAGTTAAATCCAAAAGAAACGACTGAACAAGAGCTGGGCCTATTAATGGCAGGACAAAGTAATAAAAATAACATGAATGATGCGAAGGAGGGGCACGACTAATGTCAAATCGTGTCATTAATATACTCGTTCCTATCATCTCTATCATTATCGGTTTAATTGTTGGAGCTATCGTAATGGTAGTTAGCGGTTATGACCCAGTACAAGGTTATAGCGCCCTTTGGACAGGTATTTTTGGAGATTCATATTCAATTGGGAACACAATTCGTCAAATAACACCGTACATATTGGCGGGTCTTGCGGTAGCATTTGCCTTCCGCACAGGTTTATTTAACATCGGTGTAGAAGGTCAGTTAATTTTAGGTTGGTTAGCAGCAGCTTGGGTAGGATATGCGTTTGATCTACCTAAAGTCATTCACTTACCATTAGCATTACTTGCAGCCGCAGCTGCAGGTGCATTTTGGGCCTTTATTGCAGGTTTCTTAAAAGCGAAATTTAAAGTTCACGAAGTTATTGCGACAATTATGTTAAACTACACTGCGCTTTATATTGCAAATGCAGTTATTAAAAACTTGTCTGACGGTGGCTTTAAAACAGAACGCGTTCATGTATCAGCTTCATTACGTTCTCCGTTTTTAAGAGAGCTTACAGACAATTCAAGTCTTCACTATGGCATCATTGTTGCACTATTAATGGTAATGGTTATGTGGTTCATTTTAGAAAAAACAACACGCGGTTATGAGCTAAAAGCGGTAGGCTTTAACAAGCATGCGGCAGACTATGCTGGTATGAGCGTCAATAAAAACATTATTTTAGCTATGACAATTTCAGGTATGTTCGCTGGTCTTGCTGGTGCTATGGAGGCACTAGGTACTTTCGGAAACGCCTCTATTAAACCAGGCTTTACAGGTATAGGTTTCGATGGGATCGCCGTGGCCTTACTTGGTGCTAACACGCCACTTGGGGTTGTATTCGGGGCTTCATTATTCGGCTCACTGAAATACGGAGCGCTAAATATGCCGAATGCTGCAGGTATTCCAGAGGAAATCGTGTCTATTATTATCGCGTTAATTATTTTCTTCGTGGCATCAGGCTATATTATTCGAGTAGCATTACAAAAGTTGAGTAAGAAAAAGGAGGGACAATAACATGGGCTTTTTAGAAATGTTATATTTCATCATCCCTTCGGCGATTCTTTATGCAACACCGTTAATTTTTACGGCAATCGGTGGTGTATTCTCTGAACGTTCTGGTGTAGTAAACATCGGATTAGAAGGTTTAATGATTGTTGGTGCATTTGTTGGTATTTATGTCAATTTAGAATATGCTTCAACATTCGGTTCAGCAACAATTTGGATGGCAATGCTGGCGGCTTTCATTATTGGGGGAATTTTTTCACTTCTTCATGCAGTTGCGTCTATTTCCTTCCGTGCCGATCAAACCGTATCGGGGGTTGCTATCAACTTATTAGGTTTAGCAGTATCCGTATTCTTGGTGAAAATGATTTATGATAAAGGTCAAACAGATATGATTGACCAAACCTATGCAATAAATCGTTTCGCTATCCCTTATTTAGAGGACATACCGTTCTTTGGTCCATTATTATTCCAAAATGTCTACAGTACATCGATATTAGCTTTTGCTGTAGCTATTGGGGCATGGTTTATTATTTATAAAACACCATTTGGCTTACGTTTACGCGCTGTTGGTGAACATCCAATGGCTGCAGATACGATGGGTGTAAAAGTAAATAGAATGCGTTACATTGCTGTTGTCATCTCTGGGGCATTAGGTGGTCTTGGTGGTGCAGTATACGCGCAATCGATTGCAGGCAATTTCTCGCATGCAACAATTGCTGGTCAAGGCTTTATGGCTATTGCTGCAATGATTTTTGGGAAATGGCATCCAATCGGTGCATTAGGTGCAGCTTTATTCTTTGGAGTAGCACAAACATTAAGTGTTGCAGGAAGTGGAATGCCTTACATTCAAGATATTCCTGCTGTTTACTTACAAATTTTACCATATGTCTTAACGATTTTTGCATTAGCAGGATTTATCGGTAAAGCAAATGCACCAAAAGCTAGTGGTCAACCTTATATTAAAGGGAAACGCTAATAACAAACGATGAAAGACTGGGCGAAAATGCTCAGTCTTTTTCCTTGTACATATTTCAAGTGTTTGGGAAAATAATGGTTGGTGGTTGATCTTTATTTACTTGCATGTACAGGTTCCTCAACAACCAAATGTAATTTCACACATTTCATATACATACTTTGGATTCTTTTTGCAATTATAGACAATAGACATGTATAGTATGTGTAGTACTTTGTTATATTAAGAAAGATAAGGAGGGTTCTATATATGTTTAAAACAATACCTTTTGCAAAAGGTGTCAATTTGCATATCCGACAAACGACCCAATTTAAAACCGTAAATTTTTCAATTAAATGGAGAAAAGCATTAACGGCGACAAATGCGTCTGAACGTACAGTATTAACAAATGTTTTGCAACACAGTAATGCGAAATATCAGACAACAGCTGCATTCCGAAGTTTCCTGGATGACTTGTATGGCACAGTGTTATATTTCGACACTTCTAAACGTGGTAATGAACATACAGTATTGATGAATGTAGAAGCTGTTAATGATCATTATTTGGCAAATACTAGTGTTTTAAATGAGGTACTCGATTTATTGCATACAGCAATATTTGAACCGAATTTAGAAAATGGTATATTTAAGGAATCAATTGTGGAACGTGAAAAGAAAACAGTCATTCAGCGTATTGAGTCCATTTTTGACGATAAGTCTCGTTATGCGCAGCAACGCATTCAACAAATTTTACGTCCAAATGAACCGGCCTCTATTTCTGCGAATGGAACTATCGAGGATATTCAAAAAATTACCCCTACATCATTGTTTGAAGCATATCAATCCATGCTTGCTAACGATAAAATAGACATTTATGTCGCGGGTGATATTAATGAAGAAGAAATCGTAGCGAAGCTCAAAGAAGCGCTACCATTTAATGATCGTACACCTGAAGAAATTCCTGCTGTACTTCCACAACAGCATCCACAAAATGATTATGTACGTGAACAACAAGAAATGAAGCAAGGAAAGATGCATATTGGCTTTAGTACACCAGTACGATTTGGTGACGCTGATTTTGCCAAAATGCAAATCTTTAACGGGGTATTTGGTGGCTACCCTCACGCCAAATTATTTATGAATGTTCGTGAAAAGGAAAGTTTAGCCTACTATGCGTCTAGCTCATATGCATCACATTATGGCTTAGTCTTTGTTGTATCTGGGATTGAACCAAAGAATGAGGAAAAAGCGTTATCACTAATTAAGGAACAACTTGCTGTTATGCAAGCGGGCGATATTACAGATTTAGAAATAGAGCAAACAAAGGCCATGCTAACGAATCAGCTAAAAGAAGCATTGGATTCTGCTCGAGGACAAATAGAAATTTTTGACCAATATAAAGATTTACCCGAAGAGTTCTCTGTTGAGACCTGGGCAAATAAATGGCAAGCTGTGACAAAGCCAGATATAGTTGAAATGGCGAAGCAAGTACAGCTAGAAGCGGTCTATTTCTTAAGTGGGAAGGAGCAAGCCGCTCAATGAAAACAATTGAATTCAAACAATTAGATGAAACATTGTATTATGAAAAACTAGAAAATGGCTTAGATGTCTATATATTACCGAAAAAAGGTTTTTCTAAAACTTTTGTAACGTTCACCACAAAATATGGTTCTGTTGACCGTACTTTTGTGCCAATTGGTGGAACTGAAAGCATTACAGTACCAGATGGCATTGCCCATTTCTTAGAGCATAAAATGTTTGAAAAAGAAGATGGAGATGTCTTCCAAAAATTTAGTGAATTCGGCGCTTCAGCCAATGCGTTTACATCATTTACACGTACTGCGTATTTATTTTCTTCAACTAACAATATTTATAACAGCACAGAAACATTATTAAATTTTGTTCAAGAGCCCTACTTTACAGAAGCAACTGTTAATAAGGAAAAGGGCATAATTGGTCAGGAAATTACGATGTACGACGATCAGCCGGATTGGCGCTTATATTTTGGCACAATCGAAAATATGTATCATAATCATCCAGTAAAAATTGATATCGCTGGTACAATTGAGTCAATTGATGGTATTACTGCGGACCATTTATATACGTGCTACAATACATTTTATCACCCGTCCAATATGTTATTGTTTGTCATTGGTGCAGTAGATCCTAATGAAATGATGACGTTTATTCGTGACAATCAAGACAAAAAAGAATTCCCTGAACCAACACCAATTCAACGCTTTTTTGATCAAGAGCCGACAGAAGTTGCTATTAAAGAACGTGAGTTGCGTATGGATGTACAAAAACCTAAAGTCTATATTGGCTTAAAAGCAAAAGAAACAAATCTTTCTGGGCGTGACATGTTAAAACATGAGCTGTCTGTTCAAATTGCACTTGAACTTATTTTTGGACGTACATCTAAATTTTATGAGAGCGTTTATGATAACGGATTAATTGATGAAACATATGCATTTGATTTCACGTTAGAAAAAGGCTTTGGATTTGCAATGATTGGCTCAGATTCTACAGACCCTGTTGCATTAGAGAAAGCTATTAAGGAAGAATTAGCAAAGTATGATGGGGATGCCCATTTTGAAAGTACCGATTTAGAACGAGTAAAACGTAAAAAAATAGGTTTCTTCCTACGTGCACTGAACTCTATTGAATTTATCGCCAACCAATTTACACGTTATTCGTTTAATGATATGAATTTGTTCGACGTTGTGCCTGTACTAGAAGAACTAACGATTGAAGATTTGAAAAAAGCGTTTTCTTCAGTTCAAGGTGAATCTCAACAAACTGTCTTTAAAATTTTACCTACTGAGAAGGGCGTACAGTGAAAAAGTTTGCGCTCGTTTTAGGGGCATCGGGTGAGATTGGCCGTGCTATTTGTCGAAGTCTGGCAGAAGACGGTTGGTCCATCTACATACACTTTTCAAACAATGAAAAAGCAGCACAGGCTCTATACTGCTCCCTTTCAGAAAGTTTCCCTGCACAGGAGTTTATGCTTGTACAGGGAGATTTTTTGAAAGCGTCCGGGGCACAATTGCTAGCATCTCAAATTTTTAATGTGCAAGCGATTGTCTTTGCAAATGGTCAAGCACATTATTCGCTACTGGAAGATACTACGGTGGAGGATATGGAGGCATTATGGCGTGTCCATGTACAAAATCCAATGCGTCTTACGGCATTGCTGTCATCAAAGCTACGCGCTCATGATGTCAGCTATGTGCTTTTTATTGGTTCAATTTGGGGAGAGGCTGGATCAGCTGGTGAAGCACTTTATGCCACTGTGAAAGGCGCCCAACATGCTTTTGTGAAGTCATATGCGAAAGAAGCCGCACTGTCGCATATTCGTGTTAATGCCATTGCACCTGGTTTTATTAATACCTCGATGAACAGTCATTTAAGCGAAGAGGAGCTTGACTATATTTTAGAGGATATTCCACTAGGTATAACTGGGCAAACAACGGATGTTGCTGAAATGGTACGTTTTTATCTTTCTGGAAAAGCAGATTATGTAACGGGGCAAGTTATTAGATTAAACGGTGGCTGGTACATATAATGCTCTTTTTTGCACATACTACATGTGTAAAGGAGGAGGAACATATGACTATTTTAGAAAACTGGCAAAAATGGACATCGTTTTTAGGTCAAAATGTTATGCGAGCAGAATCAAGCGGTATGCCATCGCAAATGATTCAACAAGCTGCTGTACAAATTGGAGAATATTTGGCGACAAATGTCGATCCTAAAAACGAACAAGAGCGAGTGCTGTCGGATTTATGGGGCGTTGCCTCTGAAGAGGAAAAACACGCACTGGCGAATTGTGTCGTTAAACTTGTACAAAATAAACATGTACAGTAAAAAAAGAGGAGAGCGATCTCCTCTTTTTTCTATATATAAAAGCAATTTTTACATAGAAAAGGGAACGTATGTAAGCCTATTTCGTACGTTCAAAAAAAAAATAGTAAGTTTTTAAAAATAACCCCATAATTCCATGTATTCTAACTTTCCATTACATAAAAAATCAGCTATGATGGAACTTATAAAGGATTTTTTACGTTAACTAATAGGAAGGGAACGAGTGTGTTTGAGCGATTGGTACTTTGAATATGAAATTCAGGTGAATCGCCCTGGATTATTAGGAGATATTGCTTCACTTTTAGGGATGCTTCGTGTCAATATTATTTCAATAAATGGTGTCGATGAGGATCGACGTGGTATGTTAGTGCATACAGACAACGATGAGACAATTGAGCGTTTTCGTACAATTGTTTCGACAATGGAACATATTAACGTTACCAAATTTCGACAACCTAAGCTCCGTGATCGTTTAGCCATTAGGCACGGTCATTATATTCCTCGAGATGCAGATGAAAAAAATACCTTCCGCTTCGTACGAGATGAACTTGGTATTTTAGTTGACTTTATGGCTGAACTTTTTAAAAAAGACGGGCATAAGCTTATTGGGATACGTGGAATGCCTCGTGTTGGAAAGACTGAATCAATTGTAGCAGCAAGTGTATGTGCCAATAAAAAATGGATTTTTTTATCGTCTACAATGATTAAGCAGACTGTTCGCAATAAACTTGCTGGTGATGAATTCAGTAACAATAATATTTTTATATTAGATGGCATTGTGACACGTCAATCATCTGATGAGCGACATTTGCAACTAGTGCGTGAAATGATGAGTATGCCTTCCATTAAGGTCATAGAGCATCCAGACATGTTTGTTCAGCATTCAGAATATAAGATAGAGGATTTTGATTATATCATTGAATTGCGTCATCACCCAGATGAAGAAATTACGTATGAAATAATGGAAAAAAGCCAAATGATGTCCGAATCTAATTCATTTGGTGGATTTAATTTTTAATTTGAAATTAAAGTAGGTGTTATTAGTGGCAGAATTAGGGACTCGACTGAAAGAGGCGAGACTGTCTAAAGGCTACAGCTTAGACGATTTACAAGAAATAACGAAAATTCAAAAGCGTTACTTAATAGGTATTGAAGAAGGAAATTATTCGATTATGCCTGGTTCGTTTTATGTACGAGCTTTTATTAAACAATATGCTGACGCTGTTGGTTTGGATGCAGAGGAGCTTTTAGAAACTTATAAAAGCGAGCTACCAGGTACTCCAAACAATCAAGTAAGTCAATCGATGACGAGTAGTCCAAGTAGAAGAAAAGTTTCGAAAGGTCCTTCTACTAAAATGATGGAAGCAATGCCGAAAATAACCGTTGGTTTATTTATCATTGTCATTATTGTGGTAATTTGGGTGCTAATGCAGTCTAAAAATAAAGCAGTGCCAGATGGTGCTGTAGACGATACGCCATCAGAAATAGAATATGATACAAAAGTAAAACCAATAGATACAGAAAAAGATAAAGAGCATAAAAAAGCTCAAACAAATAACAAAGAAGACTCAGCAGATTCAAAAGATTCAACACAGGAAACACCTGATGAAAAGCAAACTGAAGAGGTTAAGCAATCGATTTCAGCTGGGACTATTGAAGCGGATGGTGCAACAACTTCTTATACGTTAACAGGTACGGATGCATTTAAAATACGTATTGAAGTATCAGGTCCTACATTTATCGGTATTCGTAACCAACAGCAACAAGAATTACTATCAGATACTCGTGTATATAATGCAGGAGAAGTAGTAGAATTCGACGCAACATCTCAAAATTACGCCCGTATTCGCTTAGGTAATTCAGCGCAAGCTAAAGTATACATTAATGACGAGCCTTTAACGTATGCACAGCAAATTGTAACGCAAAACATCGTCATCAATTTCAATAAAGAATAGTAGTCATCTAGTGATGACTACTTTCTTTCATCATGAAAGGTGTTAGAAAAATGAACATTCCAAATAAAATTACCATCTCTCGAATTTTACTTATTCCGTTCTTTGTCATTGTTATGATGTTTGATTTTGGCTGGGGAACAATGTCACTATTCGGTGCGACGATGCCTGTTCATCATTTTGTAGGTGCACTTATTTTTATTATTGCTTCAACGACTGATTGGGTGGATGGTTATTATGCACGTAAATACAATCTTGTGACAACATTTGGGAAATTTTTAGACCCACTTGCTGACAAGTTGCTAGTTTCAGCGGCTTTTATTTTAATGGTAGAGCTTGGTATGGCGTCTGCATGGATAATAATCATTATTATTAGTCGTGAGTTTGCAGTTACTGGCCTGCGTTTAATATTGGCTGGTGAAGGAGAAGTTGTTGCGGCCAACCAGCTTGGCAAAATTAAAACATGGGCTCAAATTGTGGCCATCGGTGCAGCACTTTTACACAATACAATTTTTACACTTATCGGTCTTCCATTCGATAAAATTATGCTATATATTGCATTGTTCTTTACGCTATGGTCTGGATGGGATTATTTCTATCTAAATCGACGTGCCTTACTTGAGTCTAAATAAGAGAGGTCTTGAGGGTCATGAATGCTGAAATTCTTGCAGTTGGCTCAGAGTTATTGCTTGGTCAAATTTCGAACACAAATGCAAGATTTATTTCTAGTCAGTTGTCCGAGTTGGGAATAAATGTGTATTATCACACTGTTGTTGGAGATAATGCACAACGTTTGGAAGAAGCTATTTCCATTGCAGAGACTCGTGCTGATTTAATCATTTTCTCGGGTGGGCTTGGGCCTACAAAGGATGATTTAACAAAGGAAACGATTGCGCGTCATCTTGACGTTTCTCTAGAATTTGATGATATCGCACTGGCTAGTATTGAGCAGTTTTTTGCACAACGAGGACGTCCAATGACGGATAATAATCGTAAGCAGGCTTTAATACTAGCGGGTAGTGAGGTACTTGCAAACCATCACGGTATGGCACCTGGCATGATATTAACTAAGGATGAACGTACGTATATTTTACTGCCGGGGCCACCTAAAGAGCTTGAGCCAATGTTCCAGTTTGAAGCAAAGCCAAAGCTTGGTGCGATGTTAAACGCTGGAGGGGTAATTACATCGCATGTTATGCGTTTTTATGGAATTGGAGAGGCGGAGCTTGAGGTTCGTGTCCAACATATTTTAGATGCGCAAACAAATCCAACTGTTGCTCCACTTGCTTCTGACGGCGAGGTTACATTGCGTGTAACTGCTAAAGCAGAAACGGAGCAAGAAGCGCAGCATCTTATTGCCGCAAAGGTAACAGAGATTCAAGCGCTTGTTGGGAACTATCAATACGGTATAGATGACGATTCTCTTGCCTCTAAAACAGTAGAAATGTTACTAGACAATCAGTTAACAATTTCTGCAGCAGAAAGTTTAACAGCAGGATTATTTCAGTCAGAACTTGCTGAAATACCAGGTGTAGGGGATGCCCTTGTTGGTGGCGTTGTTACGTATACGGAAGAGGCTAAAATTAAGCAACTCGGTATTTCAAAGGAATTTTTAACTACACATGGGATTGTAAGCAGTGAATGTGCGGCGGCTATGGCTAGTGCTGTACGTAAAAAGTTTGATACGGATATTGGTATTGGATTAACAGGTGCGGCGGGTCCTACAGCCCATGATCATCAACCAGCGGGGACGGTTTGGATTGGTATTGCCATTGGTGATGAAAAACCAATAACGTATTTACTTCATTTATCAGGTATGCGGAATACAAATCGACTGCGCGCGGCGAAATTTACTTGTCATTATTTAATGCAACTTTTGGAAGAAAGAGGCTTTAAAAAACGTTAATCAATTTGCCTTGGCATAATATAGGTTCATCACCAAAAGTTGCGGATAATTTTTGTTAAAACGTCTATTATGAAAATAAGTTGATTGGAGTGGAGGCTGGGCGCCCCCAGGAAGCTGTGCGAAAGCGAAGCGGCAGCAACAAATGTTTTCTGTAGCAAAAGCGAAGCGGCAGCTACAAAGCGCCCAGCCGGAACGGAAATCAACCACACGTTTTGGTGATGGTCCATAATATAGTTGAAAATAGAAATTTGGGTAATGGAAAGTTACCCAAATTTTTATTTTGAAGAAAAAACGAATAAATGTTCGCTTTTTTCTTGCGTCTTCTCTTAAAAACAAGTATAGTAGAGATAGAGAAAAACAGTGAACAGTTTTCAAAGGAGGAAAATGAATGAGTGATCGTAAAGCTGCCTTAGAACAGGCGTTAAAACAAATTGAAAAGAATTTTGGTAAAGGTTCTATCATGAAACTTGGCGAAAAGACCGATTTAGAAATCGCTACATCTTCAAGTGGTTCGCTAGCACTTGATGCTGCATTAGGTGTTGGTGGATATCCACGTGGACGTATTATTGAAGTATATGGCCCGGAATCATCAGGTAAAACAACAGTTGCTCTTCATGCCATTGCAGAAGTGCAGGCAAATGGTGGACAAGCAGCATTTATTGATGCTGAGCATGCACTAGATCCAATTTACGCACAAAAATTGGGCGTCAATATTGATGAACTTCTATTATCTCAACCAGATACAGGAGAACAGGCGCTTGAAATCGCAGAAGCATTAGTGCGTAGTGGTGCTATCGATATCATCGTTATTGACTCCGTAGCAGCATTAGTTCCGAAAGCAGAAATCGAAGGAGATATGGGTGATTCGCATGTTGGTTTACAAGCCCGTTTAATGTCTCAGGCCTTACGTAAGCTTTCAGGTGCTATCAATAAATCAAAAACGATTGCTATTTTCATTAACCAAGTGCGTGAAAAAATTGGTGTTATGTTCGGAAACCCAGAAACAACACCTGGTGGACGTGCGCTTAAATTCTACAGCTCAGTACGTTTAGAGGTTCGTCGTGCGGAAGCTATTAAACAAGGCAATGACATTATGGGTAACCGTACAAAAATTAAAATTGTGAAAAACAAAGTAGCACCACCATTCCGTACAGCTGAAGTTGATATTATGTACGGTGAAGGGATTTCAAAAGAGGGCGAAACAGTTGATTTAGGTGTTGAACTAGACATCGTTCAAAAAAGCGGTTCTTGGTATGCTTACGGTGATGAGCGCCTAGGTCAAGGTCGTGAAAATGCTAAACAATATTTAAAAGAAAATCCAGCAGTACTAGACGACATCGCAAATAAAATCCGTGCTTCTTACGGAATTGCATCTTCATCATACACAATTGCTGCGCATGATGAAGAGGAAGATATGGATGAGGAATTAAAGCTTCTTCTTGAAGATGAATAATATACATGCATTGTTCCCACTCTTTATAGTGAGAGCAATGCATTTTTTTATTTACACATACTGGAGAATAACGGTTTTGTTGTTAGGTAATCCATATATTCTTCGAAAGTTGTGAATGACATTTTTGAAAAATAATTCCTATGTACTACTTCTACGGCATTCATGATAAAAGATAAAATAAGCGTTAGTGTAAAAAGTATTAGGTAATTAATTCTCCTAATGGATATGACTTACTTTTTTTCTTACGAGGGCGAACAGATGCCCTACTATCCTTGACAGAGCTTAAGGCTAGCTATACAATTAAAAATGTATAATTTCTGAATTATGACTTTAAATAGGCAGTACATTCTGACTTCATTAATAATGGCTTTTGAAGATCTATTAAATGAAGATGAAAACTTTGGCAGATGTCTATGATTATGCCAAGGCAAAATTGATGTATGCGCCGACTGAAACTGTAATACCCAAATAGCAAGAGGAGGTGTTCATATGGATGGAATTACTATCATCTCCGCTTTGCTTGGACTCATCGTTGGTGCCGCTGTTAGCTATATCTACATGAAAAAAGTGAATGACTCAAAAATCACTGGTGCTAAACATGTCGCTGAAACAATCGTTGAAGAAGGAAAACGAGAAGCGGAGGCATTGAAGAAAGAAGCACTACTTGAAGCCAAAGATGAAACTCACAAATTTCGTACTGAAGCAGAAAATGACATTCGTGAACGTCGTTCAGAACTTCAGAAACAAGAGAACCGTTTATTGCAAAGAGAAGAGAATCTTGATCGCAAAGATGATGCTCTAAATAAGAGAGAAGCAGGTTTAGAGCGTAAAGAACAAGCTCTAAGCGAAAGACAACAGCATATTGAACAGATGGAAAGCAAAGTGGACGAGCTCGTTGCCTCGCAAAAATCAGAGCTAGAGCGAATTTCTGCTTTAACTAGAGATGAAGCAAAAGCTATTATCTTAGGAGAAGTAGAAAAAGAGCTAACAACTGATATTGCTGTGATGACGAAGGAAGCTGAGACACGTGCGAAGGAAGAATCAGATAAAAAAGCACGTGAAATTTTATCACTGGCATTGCAACGTTTTGCAGCCGATCATGTTGCTGAAACAACAGTATCTGTCGTGAACTTGCCAAATGATGAAATGAAAGGTCGTATTATTGGTCGTGAAGGTCGTAACATCCGAACTTTGGAAACGTTAACAGGTATAGATTTAATAATTGATGATACTCCAGAGGCGGTTATTTTATCAGGCTTTGATCCGATTCGTCGTGAAACGGCTCGACTTGCACTTGAAAAACTTGTACAGGATGGCCGCATTCACCCTGCTCGAATTGAGGAAATGGTGGAAAAATCTCGTCGTGAAGTGGATGAACAAATCCGCGAAACAGGTGAGCAGACAACATTTGAAATTGGCATTCATAATTTACATCCAGATTTAATGAAGATTTTAGGCCGCATGAAATATCGTACAAGTTATGGACAAAACGTCCTAAAACATTCCATTGAGGTCGCATATTTAGCAGGCTTACTCGCTGCTGAACTTGGTGAGGATGTAGCATTAGCTCGCCGCGCAGGCTTATTACATGATATTGGTAAGGCAATTGACCATGAAGTTGAAGGTAGCCATGTCGAAATCGGTGTGGAATTGGCCACAAAATACAAGGAACATCCGGTCGTTATAAACAGTATTGCTTCCCACCATGGTGATACAGAAGCAACATCTGTCATCGCGGTATTAGTGGCTGCAGCTGATGCACTATCAGCAGCTCGTCCAGGTGCTCGAAGTGAGACGCTTGAAAACTATATCCGCAGACTTGAAAAGTTAGAGGAAATTTCTGAAAGCTATGATGGCGTAGAAAAATCCTTTGCGATTCAGGCTGGTCGTGAAATCCGTATAATTGTACAACCTGAAAAAATTGATGACTTAGCTTCACATCGCTTAGCGAGAGATATCCGTAAGCGAATTGAAGAAGAACTTGATTATCCAGGTCATATTAAAGTAACGGTTATTCGTGAAACACGTGCCGTGGAATATGCGAAATAAAATCATTAATAGATTTTAGAATAGAATTTTCGAGTCGATATGCTAGGTAGGTATTTGCACCACATAATTACAGGAAAACTGTCGCGAATTGCGGGCTCGAAATATTTTAAAACTTTAGCAATAATAAGTTATTTTCGTGAAAAGATAGGCAACTACTTGTTCGGTTTCGAACAAAGAGTTGCCTATTTTTATTGGCTCTTTAAATTATCCAATAACCAGTTCTTTAATAGTCTTCATAATATTTATAGATTTAGCATAATAAAGTATTGGACCTTTTTCTAATTAGGAAGGAGGATATTGATGGTTGATATGCATAGTCATATTTTATGGAACGTGGATGATGGGCCAAAAACGATGGCGGATACTATGCGATTGTTTGAACAAGCGGTAAAAGAAGGAGTTAAAAAAATAATAGCCACTCCCCATTGCTATCACCCACAATATCATGCAAATTATAGCACAGTGAGAAATCAAATCCACTTATTACAATCTGAACTCATAAAAAAAAATATTCCTCTAACACTTTTTACCGGGCATGAAGTACGATTATCAGAAAAAATCATTCCACTTTATAAAACAAATCAAATCCACACATTAGCATGCTCTAGTTATATGTTGTTAGAATTACCATCCTATACTGTACCTGCTTATACAATAAAAATTATTCGTGCATTACTGTCTGAAGGAATTACCCCGATTATTGCGCATCCAGAACGAAATAAAGCCATTGTTGAAAGACCTGTTTACTTAGAACGATTAATTTGCGAAGGAGCAAAAGCACAAATAACTGCTGGTAGCTTAGCTGGTTATTTTGGTCGCACAATACAAAAGCGCTCACTTGAGCTAGTAAGGGCTAATTTAGTTCATACGTATGGATCGGATGTTCACAATCTATCATCTCGACCATTTTTTTTTGATGCAGGGCTTTGTTATTTAGAAAAGAAAAAAGAGTTAGATGCCATTGATGTATTGCTAGAAAATAATGTTAGGATAATTAAAAACCAGCCTTTTGTTATACAAGAACCTTGTAAAATCGAAGTGAAGAAATGGTGGAAGATTTTTTAGGATTAAGCAAAGGACTGGTACTTATCTTGAGAAATATAAGGGAAAAATACGGAAAGCTTTAATGTCAGTATTGAAATGATTGACGGTAAATAAAGATTACTATGTTCAGATTGGTGCTGTCGACACCATTTGGAGCTAGGAATCCATGCGACAACTGTAAACTTCTCTGTAGATTTACATGCCATTGGAATTATTGAATGAACAGAAGGTGTCATATTGAGTATAGTAGAAGATCGTTACAGGCAATGGATTGAGGAAGCTGTTCCTTTTTATTTAAAAGAAGAACTATTAGCCATTGTAAATGATGCAACACAAATTGAAGATCGATTTTACCAATACCTACAATTTGGTACAGCAGGTATGCGTGGTGTGTTAGGGGCAGGTACAAATCGAATGAATATCTATACAATTCGCAGAGCTTCATACGGCCTAGCGAAGTATATCACAGAAAACGGGGAAATAGCCAAACAGCGTGGTGTTGTCATTGCCTATGATACAAGGCATTTCTCAAAGGATTTTGCTATTGAAACAGCTCAAGTTCTGGGGGCATTTGGGGTGAAAGTATTCGTATTTCGCGATGCACGCCCAACACCTGAATTATCTTTTGCGGTAAGGTATTTAAATGCTTTTGCAGGTGTGGTCATTACCGCTAGCCACAATCCAAAACAATATAATGGTTTTAAAGTTTATGGGGAGGACGGGGCGCAACTGACGCCATCTGCCATTCAAACTATCGTTGAAAAATTCGATGATATCCAAAATATTTTTGACATTCCAACAACATCATGGCACACATTAGAGCAGCATCGAACTGTAGAATGGCTGTTACTTAATATTGACCAAGCATATCAAGAAAAATTACTCGGTTTAAAACAACGTACCAATATCGACTTCACGATACCAATTGTATACTCACCTCTTCATGGTGCAGGGCTAATATCGGTACAACAAGGTTTACAAGCATTTGGTTTTACGAATGTCCATATTGTAGAACAGCAATCTGTACAAGATGGAGATTTTCCAACGGTTCCTTATCCAAATCCAGAGGAAGCAGCAGCCTTTACGTATGCAATACAAAAAGGGTATGAAACAGGTGCACAAATACTATTAGCAACCGACCCGGATGCCGATCGATTAGGTGTGGCAGTAATAACAGAGGGTGGTTATCAATTATTAACAGGTAATCAGCTAGGTGCACTTATCTTACAGTATTTGCTTGAAGCGAAAAAAGAAAAAAATGAGCTACCTGAAAACGGCGTATTACTCAAAACGATTGTTACCTCTGAACTTGGTGCAGTAATTGCTCAACAATACGGAGTTGAAACTGTGAACACACTGACAGGTTTTAAATATATTGCAGAAAAGATTGCTGAGTATGACCAATCAAAGGAAAAAACATATCTATTTGGTTATGAAGAAAGTTATGGCTATTTGGTCCAAAGCTTTGTGCGAGATAAAGATGCGGTCCAAGTTGCATTGGTAGTAGCCGAGATGGCGGCTTACTACACAACAAAACAACAAACGTTACTAGATGTTTTAGACAGTTTATTTAATCAATATGGCTATTATGAAGAAGTATTACAGTCCACAACATTTGAAGGCATTACAGGTCAGAAGGAAATGCAAGTGTTATTACAATACTTTAGAGAAAATAGAATATATGAAATTGCTGATCACAAGGTACTTGTAGTAGAAGATTACTTAACTAACCAAGCCATTTATCTAGATGGCTCCATTACAAAACTTAATTTACCGAAAGAAAATGTCTTGAAGTTCATATTAGAAGATCAATCATGGATAGCGATTCGCCCTTCAGGAACAGAGCCAAAATGTAAGTTTTACTTTGGTACAGTAGCTAAAACAAAGGAACAAGCACAACAAAAGCTAAAACAATTACAAGTATGCTTTATGACAAACAAGTAAAGAAAGTCAAAAAAGCAATCATCCCAGCAGCGGGTATTCGTTTTTGGTTTGATTCACTATCTGTACTTTTAACAAAAGAATATTTAGATCCAAAGATATTAATATGCCTTTGTTTATAGGGCAAGATGAACCTAAAAGGAGAAATGGCGGATGAATATTCTTATTAGCTGTCCCGGAAGAAGAGTAGAAATGTTAGAAGTATTTAATCGTGAGTTTGCGAAATTTAATATGGGGATAATAGCTACTGGAAATTCAAATATACTACCAGCCCTATATTCGGTGGAAAATTCCTATATAGTACCATCACTAGAAGCTGATAATTATGTTGAAGAACTTTTGGAAATTTGTAGAGAGAATGATGTTAAAGCAATTCTAACTATGTTAGATAAAGATATAATGGTTCTCTCTAAAAATATTGATAAATTTATAGAAATTGGGGTTATCCCATTCTTACCTAATCGATGTGCTGCCGAGATTTGTGATAACAAGTATTTAACGTATGAATTTTTGGCAACAAATGGGATTCGTTGTGCAAAGACATACAATGATTTAGAAACTTTTGAAGATGATTATAGGAAAAATATAATCTCGTTCCCTGTAATCGTCAAACCAAATAGCGCTGATGGTAGTAGAGGAGTTATTGCATGCACTAATATGAAAGAAATAGAAAAGAGTTTTCAGAGTGGGCATAAAAATATAATACAGGAGTTTTTAAATGGTACTGAGTATGATATAGATGCATATATTGATATTTATTCACAAAAAATGGTATCGATATTTGCAAAGGAAAAACTCTCAATGACTATAGGTGGTGCTGATAAAGTCATTTCTTATAAGGATCAAAAATTATTTGACCTTATTGAAGAATTAGTTAATAAACTCAATATGACTGGTCCAATTGATGTAGATGTGTTCAAGGTTAATGGGGAATATTATATAGGGGAAATCAATCCTAGATTTGGTGCGAACTATATATGCGCTTACGGGTGCGGTGTAAACTTCCTTGAATTATTAATAAACAATATAAATGGTAAAACGAATGTAAAGGATATTGGCAACTACAGTGATGGTATTTTAATGATGAAATATGAAAGGATTATGTTTAAAGCACCAAACCAAATAATAGGTGTTTAGAATTTACAGAGTGGGAGCACATATTTTTTCGCGTAAACTTATCCATGCTTATGTCCTTTATTTTGGATTTGGATGATTTACTACCATCCAACCATTATAAAGGCTTTTTTATGTCTAGATATTATTGCCGAAAATTCGTTCCCGGAAACGCGTTGAATTATTTTAATGCGAGGCTACAGGAATAAAGTATAAACTTAATTCGTATAGTAGGATAAAAATCAAATATACCTTCCTGTTCATTAATCGCTATAAAGCGGAATTGATTAAATTTATAGATTGAGAAAAAAACAGTTAGTTCTACAATCAGGGGGAGAAAATCAGGTGGGAAAGATCATGGTCAGTATCCACTGTCTCGCGTATAATCACGAACAATATATAGCGGATGCGATGGATAGTTTTTTAAAGCAAAAAACAAATTTCAAATTTGAAATATTAATACATGATGATGCCTCGACAGATAGAACTGCAGACATTATTAGAGAATATGAAAAGAAATATCCTAATTTGATAAAGCCTATCTATCAAACAGAAAATCAGTATTCTAAAGGTGTTTCAGTAGATCAAGCTAACACCACCCGAGCAAAGGGGAAATATATTGCAATTTGTGAGGGGGATGATTATTGGTTAGACCCTTATAAATTGCAAAAACAATTCGATTATATGGAGAAGCATCCTGAATGTAGCCTATGTGTTCATGGTGGAAATGTAGTAAATGCTTCGGATAAGAAATGTGTATCAATTAACCGTTTAAATAAAGGAGATAAGGAATTTTCAGTTGAAGAAGTAATTGAAGGAGGAGGAGGTCTTTTTTTAACAAATTCCATGTTTTATCCACTAAAGTTTAGAAAAGAGAGACCAGACTTTCTTATAAATGCTCCTGTTGGCGATTACCCTTTAGTTATTTACTTATCATTGCTAGGTACGGTGTACTATATGGATGAGTTGATGTCTTCGTATCGAGTAGGAGATAGCACTTCTTGGACAGGCAGAACCTTTTCTGATATAGAAACAAAGAAGCAGCATTATCTTGAGATAGAAGATATGTTGAATGAAATAAATCTATATACGAACAATAAATTTAAAGATGCTATTAATAGGAGAAAGAAAAGTACGCTGTTTTCCCTTTTACTTGAAGAGGGGAGATTGAAAGAAGCAAAAACAGGAGAATATAGAGAGCTCTATTTAAATTTAGGATTAAAGAAAAAAGCAATATTATTTATAGATCAATATAGTCCAAGTATTTCAAAGCTTCTTAGATTTGTTAAAAGGAGGATCATTAATGGACGATGATTTAACAAAATCTAAAGTCCTTTCTTCTCTATTATGGAAGCTTTTAGAACGTGGAGGGACGCAAGGAATTCAATTTATTGTGTTGATTGTATTAGCCCGTCTGCTTCTTCCAGAGGACTTTGGGTTACTCGTCCTTGTTACCATTTTCATAACAATAGCTGGTGTGATTGTGCAGAGTGGATTTAACATAGCATTGATACAAAAGAAAAAGGTGGATGAAGCGGATTATTCATCTGTATTTTATTTAAACTTATTTGTTGCCATTATTCTGTATGTCGTACTCTTTTTTACAGCCCCTGTCATAGCCTCATTTTTTGCAGAACCTCAACTACTATCTGTCTTAAGAATTCTTTCCTTAACATTATTTTTCGGCGCGTTTAATTCAATTCAACAAGCAGTTATTGCACGTAATATGCAGTTTAAAAAACTGTTCTTTAGTAGTATGGGAGCCGTCATTATATCTGGTGTTGTTGGTATGACAATGGCCTATACAGGATATGGTGTTTGGGCTTTAGTTGGACATCAAATGACAAACCAACTTATAGTAACGATCATATTATGGTTTACCGTAAATTGGCGACCGAAGCTTACCTTTTCAATGGAGCGGCTCGGAAGTTTATTTGTGTTTGGATGGAAATTATTAGCTTCATCATTGATTGAAACCCTTAATTCGAACATTCGAAATCTACTAATTGGTAAAATGTTTAGCCCTGCATTATTAGGCTTTTATAATCGGGGTGAACAATTTCCTAGCGTCATTATTAACAACATTAATGGCTCCATACAATCCGTAATGTTTCCTACTTTATCCTTCCATCAAGAAAATACAGAAAGGGTAAAGGTTATGGTACGTCGTTCCATTATTATGAGCTCATTTGTCATTTTTCCGATGATGTTCGGACTAGTAGCTATTGCTGAGCCTTTAGTAAAAATTTTGTTAACAGAAAAATGGCTGCCTTCCGTGCCATTCTTACAAATTTTTTGTATTAGTTATGCATTATGGCCTATACATACTGCGAATTTACAAGCAATCAACGCCTTGGGACGTAGTGATATTTTTTTAAAACTAGAAATTGTGAAAACTATATTAGGATTGATTATTTTAGCTGTCAGTATCCCATTTGGTGTTCATATGATGGCTTTAGGAGTGCTCGGAGTTGGAATTTTATCGACTTTTATTAACGCATATCCAAATTTACAATTACTAAACTATAGCATTCTAGAACAGTGGAGAGATATAAAACCATCTTTGCTGACATCTTTAGTGATGGGGGCTATTGTTTTTCCAATCCACTTGATTGGGTTGACTGACAGTGTGACGCTCATTATTCAAATAATTGTAGGGGTCGTATTATATATAGGGTTAGCAAAAGTATTTAATTTTGATGCGTTTAATTATTTACTATCGATTATAAAAGGTCTGTTTAGAAGGAATACAACTACTAAAATTGTTGTAAATGAGGAGGCCACAGAATGAAAAAAATATTAATGCTTGGTGGTGCACATTCTCAAATTCCAGCAATAAAAAAAGCAAGAGAAATGGGTCACTATGTTATTACTTGTGATTATTTAAAAGAAAATCCAGGGCATCAATATGCGCATGAATACTATAATGTCAGTACGACAGATAAGGAAGGCGTCTTATCATTAGCAAAAGCGTTAAACATTGATGGCATAGTTAGTTATGCGTCTGAACCTGCAGCACCTACTGCAGCTTATGTTGCTGAAAGACTTGGGCTACCGTCACATCCTTATGAATCTGTAGAGATATTGTCAAATAAGGATTTGTTTCGGGAGTTTCAGAAAAATAATAATTTTAACGTGCCAAGGGCAAAGGGCTATCGGGCAGTGGAAGAAGCTAAAGCTGATTTTCATCATTTTAACATGCCTGTAATGATAAAACCTGTTGATTCTTCAGGCAGTAGAGGAGTTTCGAAAATAGATTCCATTGACACTTTGCAGGAAAAAATAGAGTACGCGTTAAGTTTTTCGAAAGTGAAACGTTTTATTGTGGAAGAGTATATAGAAAAGCATGGTTATCATGTTGGAGGGGATGGTTTTTCTGTAAATGGAAAACTTGTTTTTCGTAGTTTTACGAATGAGCATTTTCCGACAATAGCATCACCGAATCCATTTGTTCCAATTGGTTCAAGCTGGCCATGCCAAATGTCTGAGCATATTCAGCAAAAAATTCATAAAGAGATTCAAAGAGCCTTGACTTTACTCAATATGAAATCAGGTTCCTATAATTTTGACATTCGAGTGGACGAACAAGAAAATGTTTATCTTATTGAGATAGCAGCTCGGAATGGTGGCGATTGGATTCCGCAAGTAACAAAATATGCAACTGGTATAGATTTGATCGAATATACCATTAAGACGGCTTTAGGTGAGGATTGTAGTGATTTGACTATGGTTGAGCCACAAGGATATTGGTCGGTGTACGTATTGAATAGTGAAACTAGCGGAGTTTTTATAAATGTGGAAATGGATGATGAAATAGTAAATGGTATTGTTGAATATGAATTACTAGTTAAATCAAAAAATCATATTAAAGCATTTTCAGGATCTAATGAAAAATTGGGCACTATGATACTAAAATTTCCTTCAGAAGGTGACATGTTAGAGAAAATGGAACATATCACAAACTTCGTGAAGGTAAATGTTGAGCATTCATTTGTGAAAATAAATAGCATCAAGAAGGTGAATATATGAAGCCTATTCAAGTAACACAGACATCAATGCCTAGTTTTATAGAGTTCTCTGAAGAAATTAGAGATTTTTGGGATAGCCGCTGGTTGACCAATATGGGTGTAAAGCATAATGCTTTAGAAGCTGAATTGAAACGATATTTGAATACAAAAAATATTACGCTATTTTCTAACGGGCACCTAGCATTAGAATACGCGATTGAAGCTTTTCAATTAACTGGCGAAGTCATCACCACACCTTTTACATTTGCATCGACAACGCATGCAATCGTAAGAAAAGGTTTAACACCAGTTTTTGCTGACATTAATCTTAATGATTACACGTTAGAAACAAATAATATTGAAAGGTTAATAACAGATAAAACATCCGCTATTCTAGCCGTTCATGTGTACGGAAATATATGTAATATAAAAGAGATTGAAAGAATAGCTACTAAATATAATCTGAAGGTCATATATGATGCTGCTCATGCCTTTGGGGTCAAAGTAGCTGGTGAAAGTGTTGCAAACTTTGGTGATGCTTCCATGTTTAGTTTCCATGCAACTAAAGTTTTTCACACTATTGAGGGTGGAGCGTTAACTATTAGAGATTCTAACATAAAAGACTTATTAAATATTTATAAAAATTTTGGTATTACTGGACCTGAAACAATTGAGTATATAGGTGGTAATGCTAAGATGAATGAATTTCAGGCAGCTATGGGTTTGTGTAATCTCCGAAATATAGATGTGGAAATAGGGAAGCGAAAGAAAGTATTTGAGAGATATATTGAACATCTCAGTGGTATCAAAGGTATTAAATTATTGCCCCCTCCAAAAGATGTGTCGAGTAATTATGCATACCTCCCTGTAGTATTTGATGGATTTCAACTTTCGCGAGATGAAGTGTATGAAAAATTAATGAAACATAATATCTATTCCCGAAAGTATTTTTATCCTTTAACGAATAGCTTTGAATGCTTCAAAGATAAGTTCAATGCTGAAGATACACCTGTGGCAACATATATTGCAGAAAGAGTTTTAACATTACCATTGTATGGGGATCTCATGCTAGAAGATGTAGATAAAATTTGTCTACTTTTGAAAGAATAGTGTACACGTCATTTATCAAACAAAAGAATTTGCAAGTCATAGATTATATAGAAGCAGGGCTTGTTAATTTAAAGTGAACAAAATCTTTACTTCGTTCCTTAAATTTCCAGAATTTAATAACGTAAGAAGGGACACTTAGAATGAGGATAGCCTTAATGCAACCTTATTTTTTTCCGTATTTAGGATATTTCCAACTGATACATTCGGTAGATGAATTTGTCATTTTTGATAATGCTCAATATACGAGAAGAAGTTGGATAAATAGGAACCGACTCTTGAGTGAGCATGGAAAAAGTATATATTTTAATGTTCCAGTATGGAAAGCTCCTAGAGAAACTAAAATTAAAGACATTATCATAAATAGTAATATGCATTGGCAAGAAAAGATTCTTAATCAATTAATATTTTATAAAAACGCGCCGTATTTTATGAATGTTATGGAATTCGTAACGGATTGTTTCACAAATAGTAACAGCAATTTAAGTCAATTCATTACTTTTACTCTAAGAAAGACATGCGCATTATTAGGTATTGAAACGAGTATTACTGTTCTGTCGGAAAAATTTCCTACTATTATAGAGGCTAATGCAGCAGATGAATGGGGAATTAAAGTATCTAAGGCTTTAAATGCGACTACCTATATTAATGCGATTGGTGGCAAGGATTTTTACAAACAACAAAAATATACAGACAATGATTTGGAAATTCAATTTATTCAACCAATACTAACACCGTACAAGCAATACTCAAATGATTTTATGCCTGGTCTTGCAATAATTGATGTCATGATGTTTAACGATATTAGTAAAATTAAAGAAATGTTAGATATTTATGAATTAGTTAGATGATAGAAACGAAAGATAAAGTTATTAATGAAATAGGGAGCAGAAAGAGGCGAAATTAGGTGAAAGGTATTATTTTAGCTGGGGGTTCAGGGACTCGACTTTATCCATTAACAAAATCGATGTCAAAGCAAATGTTACCGGTTTACGATAAACCGATGATTTATTACCCACTTTCTGTCTTAATGCTTGCGGGTATTAGACATATATTAATAATATCAACACCTCGAGATCTAGAGGGATTTAAAGAGCTATTAGGTGATGGACGTCATTTAGGAATGCATTTCGAATATGCTGTCCAAGAATATCCCAATGGTCTTGCCGAAGCTTTTATTATTGGAGAAAAATTTATTGATCATTCCCCTGTAGTATTAGTATTAGGGGACAATATTTTTTATGGCTCAAATTTGAGTAATCGACTAAAAGAAGCCGCTACTTTAACTAGAGGTAGTATTGTATTCGGCTGTTATGTCAAAGATCCGCGTGCATATGGTGTAGTGGAAATAGATAAGCAAATGAATGCTATTTCAATAGAAGAAAAACCGGAAAGACCGAAATCCTCATATGCAGTGCCAGGTTTATACTTTTTTGATCATAAAGTCATTGAGATTGCTAAAAATGTAAAGCCATCCGTGCGTGGAGAAGTAGAAATCACCTCTATTCTTGAAGAATATTTACGAATGGGCGAATTAAAGGTCAAAATAGCTGGACGTGGCTTAACTTGGCTAGATACAGGAACACATGAGTCTTTACTTGAAGCTTCTAATTTTGTTGAGGCGATTCAAAAGAGACAGGGGCTTTATATCGCCTGTATTGAAGAAATTGCTTTTAGAAGCGGATATATTACAAAGAAGCAATTGTTAGAGCTTGCCCTACCATTTATGAAAACAGAATATGGTAAGTATTTGCTGGAAGTATCTAATACCTTGGATCATTCACTTTTAACAATACATTGAAAGAGGTAGGAATGATGGTAAAGAAAAAAATATTAGTTACTGGCGGTGCAGGATTCATAGGGGGCAATTTTATCCAATATTTAATGCATAAGTATCCTGCCTATGAAATTTATAATTTAGATGTATTGGCATATGCAGGTGATCTAAGTAAACATCGAGCATTCGAAACAAATGATAACTATACATTTGTAAAAGGGGATATTGTCGATCGTGAGTTGGTTATGACTTTATTTAAAAAGAAACAATTCGATTATGTCGTTCATTTTGCAGCAGAAAGTCATGTGGACCGCTCCATTACAGATCCATCGGTATTCGTTCGAACAAATGTATTAGGGACACAAATAGTATTAGAAGCAGCCAAGCAAGTAGGCATTATTAAATTCGTCCATGTCTCTACGGATGAAGTTTATGGGGAATTGGATTTTGAACCATCTACCTTTTTTACAGAAGCGACATCATTAATGCCAAACAGCCCATATAGTGCAAGTAAAGCTTCTGCTGATTGCTTAGTTCGTGCTTATTATAAAACATATGGCTTACCAATGAATATTACGCGTTGTTCGAATAACTATGGACCCTATCAATTTCCAGAAAAATTAATTCCTTTAACTATTTCTCGTGTGTTAAAGGATGAAAAAATCCCTCTATATGGTGATGGACAAAACATACGAGATTGGTTACATGTTTTTGATCATTGTACAGCTATTGATGTGGTGTTACATGAAGGTGTCAACGGAGAGATATATAATATTGGCGGGCATAATGAACGCACCAATTTAGAAGTCGTTCAAACGATTATCAAGTCATTAGGAAAATCGGAAAAACTTATAAAGTATGTAACAGATCGTTTAGCTCATGATAAACGCTATGCCATTGACCCTACTAAAATAGAGCAATTAGGTTGGAAGCCTACATACACATTTGAAACTGGCATTGCGCAAACGATTCAATGGTATGTTGAAAACAACACTTGGTGGGATCAAATAATAAATGGACAATATCAACAATATTTTGAAAAACAATTTTCATGATGCCTGGAAGCTATTCAAGTAACTAGCAGAGTACTCTTAGCTTTTGTGTAAATAATTGGCCTTCACGCAACTACGCTATTTTCAAAGCGCTTTTTATTAGTAATAGAACAATGAAAATATGAAATAAAGGGAGACAACCATTTGATATTAGTTATCGGTGGAGCGGGATATATAGGTAGTCATCTTGTAAAAGAGTTAGTAAAGAAAGAAACAGTTGTTGTATTAGATAATCTTTCCACTGGACACGAGGAGTCGATTGATGAAAAGGTGATTTTTGTGCACGGGGATATAGGAGAAAAAGGCGATCTGGAGCGTGTTTTTTCGCAATATTCCATTAAAGCGGTAATGCATTTTGCAGCGAGTAGCCTTGTCGGTGAATCTGTAGTAAATCCGCAGAAATATTATGAGAACAACGTTACATCTACGTTAACTTTATTAAGTGTAATGTTAAAGTATAACGTGAAAAATATTATATTTTCCTCAACTGCAGCGATTTATGGGGTTCCTAACCTAAACATGATTGATGAATCAATTGTGCCAAACCCAATAAACCCTTATGGAAGATCAAAGCTTATGATTGAACAAGTTCTCATGGATTATGCAACAGCCTATGATTTACGTTACGTAATTTTAAGATATTTTAATGCAGCAGGAGCCTTTGAAACGGCGGAAATTGGGGAAAGCCATAACCCCGAAACTCATCTTATTCCAATCGTATTGCAGCATTTAGCTGGTAATAGGGAGAAGGTGTGTATTTATGGTACAGACTATGAAACACCCGATGGTACATGCATTCGTGATTATATACATGTGACCGATTTAGCAAAAGCACATATTCTTGCTTTACATTCATTACTTGAGAACAACCATAAAGAGGCAATTTATAACTTAGGGAATGGTCGGGGTTATACAGTAAAAGAAGTAATAGACGTTTGCGAGGCAGTAACAGGCAAAAAGGCAAATGTCGAACTCTCTGAAAGACGTGAAGGAGATCCGGCAATACTAATTGCTTCATCTAAAAAGATTTTTGATGAACTTGGGTGGAAGGCAGAGAAAAGCTTAGTGGAAATTATTGAAGATGCTTGGAAATGGCATAACAATCAAAGATACTGAACGGATAAAAACTTAATTTAAAAATGTAACTAACTAAAAAAAATTGCTTGTTATTATAAAAGTGCTGAATTTACCTAAAACTTGGTATAAAAGTTAGCACTTTTATATTTTTTACGTTCTCTTTTGCCTAACAACCGAAAATTCTTCACCATGTATAAAGAGAAATTCACCTTCATATAAGTAGTAAATAGCAAAATATTTGTCCAAACGAAGCTTATCGCAATGGAGTCATTCGTCATGTTCTCAAATACTAACATCATTTGAACAGCTCTTACTAAATTCTGCGATAGGTGGAAACGGTTGTTCATTGAAAGTGAAGGAAAGATAAAAAGGGCATTTCATCAGTTGGAACATGACTAATGGGGATGTGTATAATGAAAGATTTAATTTCCGTCATAATGAGTACTTATAATGAAAAGATGGACTGGTTAAAAGCCAGTATTGAATCTATTTTGAATCAAACATATTCAAAAATTGAATTTATTATTGTATTAGATAATCCAGATAATACTATGATTAAAAGCGTTGTATCTGATTATGCAAATAGAGACGAGCGCATAATCGTGGTTGAAAATGAAAAAAACATAGGACTAACAAATAGTTTAAATAAAGCTTTAGCGTATTGTAATGGTGAATATATAGCACGAATGGATGCGGATGATATTTCAGATCATACCAGACTATATAAGCAATTGGTTTACTTGAAAAAGTATAACTATGACTTAATTGGATCTAAAGTTAGAATAATTGACGAAAGTGGAAATGTTCTACAAAAATCTTCTAATCATCCTGTTTCTAATACTTTTATTAATAGTATTTTGAAATACGATAATTGTGTTCCTCATCCAACATGGCTAGTCAAAAGAGAAGTGTATACTGATTTAAATGGATATCGGAATTTACACACCTGTGAAGATTATGATTTTTTATTGAGATGCTCTCAAAAATATCGGATTGGTAATTGTAATGATGTAACGCTTACTTATAGGCTCAATTCTAGTAGTATTTCAAGATCGAATGCCTTAAAACAATTTTTATCTGCGAAGTATTTACAAAAAAACTATAAAAATATTCATTTAATTAATCAATCAGAA